>NZ_DBEXAY010000133.1:0-6628 GCF_048170485.1 Victivallis sp.
CGCCTGGATTGCGCGACACGGCGTTCCGTCACCGGAACAGGTGGAGTTGCTGCTGCCGGATGGTTCGTTTCTCACCATCCCGCTGGAGCAGTGCGCCCCCGGCTCCGCAACGGTGCGGAAGGACGGCGGCGACGACCCGGATGTGACCGATCGGGCGGAGATCCATGTGGAACTCCGCCCGGGGCCGTGCGACGACCCGCGCGCCCTCCGCGAACCGTGCGGCGAAGGGTGGCTTCATTTCACCGGCGGCGAAGGGGTCGGCGTCGTCACCCGGCCGGGGCTCGCCGTTCCGCCGGGCCGTTTTGCGATCAATCCCGGGCCGCGCCGCATGCTGGGGAAGAACCTCGAACGGGCCGGATTCGGCAAGACTCCGGGCGAAGAGCTCACGGTCGTCATTTCGGTTCCGGCGGGGAAGGTTCTCGCGGAAAAGACGCTCAATCCGACTCTCGGCATCGTCGGCGGCATTTCGATTCTGGGCAACTCCGGCATCGTGCGCCCCTACTCCAACGCCGCGTATGCCGCGACGGTGGCCCTGCAGCTGCGCGCCGTCGCGGCGGCGGGGGGCAAAGCGGCGGCGCTGGTCACCGGCAACCGGACGGCGGAGGCGGTCGCGCGCGATTACCCGGAGCTTCCGCCCGAAGCGATCATCCGCATCGGCGACTTCATCGATGCAGCGCTCCGCGCGGCGGAGACGGCCCGGCTCGAACGGATTGTGCTCGGCTGTATGACCGGCAAACTTTTTAAATACGCCTGCGGCGACCGCAACACCCACGCCGCCAACACGAAACTTGACCTGACGCGGCTGGAGGAGTTCGGGGTGAAACTGCCCGGCGTTCCGCTGGAGAAACTCCACACGACCGGGGAACTTGCCGCACAGCTCACGCCGGAGGAGTTCCGGGCGATCCAGCGGCGCCTCCACGAAGCCGCACTGCGGCTCCTCTCCGGCCGCCACCCCGGAATCCGGCTGGAAATTGCGCTCTACGATGACCGAAAGGAGAAAATTCTTTCATGAAGAGTATTGACATCATCGGCTTCGACGGCCGCGACTGGAGCACCGAATCGATCGAACTGCTCCGGAACGCCGACATCGTCGCGGCGGGGAAGCGGATTCTCGCCGCCCTGCCGCCGGAACTCTCCGCCCGCAAAGTTCCGCTCGGCGGCAATCTCGCCGCCGAACTGGAATCCCTTCTGCGGCAGGAATCCGACGCGCGGCTGGTCGTCGCCGCATCGGGCGACCCGCTCTGCTGGGGCATCGGCGGCACCCTCCGCCGGCTGCTGCCGGAGGGGTCGTATCGTGTCCACCCGGGCACGGCGGCATTTCAACTGCTGGCCGCGCGGCTCGGCGAACCGTGGGAGAAGTGGGAGCTCTTCCACTGTCACGGCACCGACACCCCGCTTCCGTGGCGGAGAATTCTCCGCACCCCCGGTGCAGTTCTCTACGGCGACCCGCGCCGCACGGCGCGACAGCTGGCCGCGGAGCTTATCGCCGCCTTTCCGGCGGCCGGGAACCGGCGCGCCGCCGCCGGGTGCGACCTCAACACGCAGGCGGAGCTGGTGGTCCGCGGCACGCTGGCGGAACTGGCCGCCGGAGCGGTACCCGACCAGGCGCTTTCGATTCTGCTGATCCTGCCCGGAGAGAACAGTGACACGCCCGACTGCGGGTTCGGCAGGGAGGATGCGGACTACCTTCACTCCAAACAGATGATCACCCACCCGGAAGTGCGCGCAATCGTGCTCTCCAAACTCCGGCTGCCGGCATCCGGCGTGCTCTGGGATCTCGGCGCGGGCAGCGGTTCGGTGGGGATCGAGGCGGCGGAACTCGTTCCGGAACTGAAAGTTCACGCGGTGGAGAAGAATCCGGAGCGCTTCGCCGAACTTGCGGAAAACATCCGCCGCTCCGGCGGAAACGCCTTCACGGCACACTGCGCCGACGCGACATCGCTGCTCGACACGCTCCCCGCCCCCGACCGGGTGTTCATCGGCGGCGGCGGCGACGCGTTGCCCGCCTTGCTGACGAAGTCGTTTGAACAACTTCGCCCCGGCGGCCGGCTGGTCGCCACGGCGGTGCTGGTGGAGAGCGCCGCCGTGCTGGCCACGGTTCTCGCCCCGTACCGCCAAGAGCTGCTGACCGTCAACGTCAGCCGCGCCGCCGCGCTCGGGGAGCATCACTGTTTCAAAGCGGAAAATCCGATCACCATCGCGGTGTTCGTCAAACCGGAGAATGAATAGAATATGAGTGGATCAATCACCTTTGTCGGTGCCGGTCCCGGCGCGCCCGATCTCATCACCCTGCGCGGCGCCGCCGCGCTCCGCGACGCCGATCTGGTCATCTACGCGGGATCCCTGGTCAACGAGGAGCTGTTGGAACTCGCACCCAAAGCCCGGCTGGTCAACAGCGCGAAACTCGCTCTCCCCGAAGTTCTGCGCGAGATGCGGGAAGCGTATGAGCAGGGCGGCCATGTGGTCCGCCTGCACACCGGGGATCCCGCCATCTACGGAGCGGTCTCCGAACAGTTCCGTGAACTCGACCGCCTCGGCATTCCCTATTCAGTGGTGCCGGGGGTGAGCAGCGCCTTCGCCGCCGCCGCCGCACTCAAGGTGGAGCTGACCATGCCCGGCCTTTCGCAGAGCGTCATCCTCACCCGCGACGCCGGACGCACCCCGGTGCCGGAAAAGGAGGCGCTCGACCAGCTTGCCGCGCACGGTTCGACCATGTGCATCTTTCTGAGTGTCGGAGAGATGGAGAGTCTGGTAAAGAAACTCCTTTCCGCCGGGCGCTCCCCCTCGACGCCGGCGGCGGTGGTCTACCGGGCGAGCTGGCCCAACGAGCAGATCGTCCGCGGCACTCTCTCCGACATCGCGCAAAAGGTCGCCGACGCCGGAATTCAGCGCCAGTCGATGATCGTGATCGGCGAAGTGCTCGAGCGGAACGGCGACCTGTCGAAGCTCTACGATGAATCCTTCTCGCACGGCTACCGGCGGGGCGGGCGGTGTGGCGCCGGATTCTCCGGCAAAGTCGCGCTGTTCGCCCTCACCCGCAAAGCGGCCTGCAAGGCGGCGGAGATCGCCGCCGGGTTGCACGACGCGGTCATCTTCGTGCCGGAAAAGTACGCTTCGGCCGTTCCCGCCGCCCGGCGGCGCAGTTTCCCAGGGGGGGGCTTCTCCGCCGTGTTCGCCGACAGCTGGAAACAGTTCGACGCCTTCGTCATGGTCATGGCCGCCGGCATCGTCGTCCGCCATGCGGCACAGCTCTGCAAAGACAAGCTCCACGATCCGGCCGTAGTGGTCTGCGACGAGGCCGGGCAGTACGCGATCAGTCTGCTCTCCGGCCACTTCGGCGGAGCCAACCGGCTCGCCGCCGAGGTCGCCCGGATCACCGGCGGAAAGGCGGTCATCACCACCGCGAGCGATGTGAATCACCTGCTCGCCTTCGACGAATTCGCCGCCCGCTGTCACTACCGGCTGGTCTCAAAGGAGCCGCTGGCGGAACTTTCCGCCGCACGGCTCGACGGGGAGGCGTTCGACCTCTTCATGCCGCAGGAGCTCTTCCAGCGCTGGTTCGCCGACCAGCCCGGATTCCGGCTGGCCGGAGGCGCTCCGGAACCGGGAGCGATTCTCATCCGGCGAGTCGCCAACGGCACCGAACTGCGCCTTGTGAAGCGGAAAACCGCCCTCGGCGTCGGCTGTCGGAAAGGGGTCCCGGCGGAGCGGATCCGCGAGGTGGTTCTCGACGTGCTCGACACCCATCAACTCACACTAGACGAAGTGGATGTGATCGCCAGCGCCGAGCTGAAATCCAACGAACCCGGTTTGCTGGAGTTCGCCCGGAGCGCGGGGAAGGAACTTCGCTTCTTCTCCGCCGGCGAATTGAATCAAATTCCGGTGCCGACCCCCTCGGCGGCGGCGGAACAGCATCTCGGGCTCCACTCGGTTTCGGAGGCGGCGGCGCTCCTCGCCGCCGGACCGGACGCCCGGATACTCGTCCCCAAACAGAGCAGAAGCGACGTCACCGCCGCCGTCGCGATGGAGGTGGATCATGTCTGAAGTGTACGCCATTGGAATCGGTCCCGGCGCGGCGGAGTATCTGACGCCGCAGGCCGCGGAAATCCTCGAAAAATGTACGGTCATCGCCGGTTACCGCACCTATCTTGATCTGATTCCGGAACGGCTCCGGGGCAAAAAGGTGATCGCCGGCTCGATGCGCGAAGAGCTCAAACGCTGTCGCGAAGCGCTCGACGCCGCGCTCAACGGCGAGATTGTCGGCGTGGTCTCCTCCGGCGACGCCGGAATCTACGGCATGGCGGGACTGCTCCTCGAGCTGACCGAACAGGAGAAATACCAGTCGATCGAAGTGATCGTCGTCCCCGGCGTGACGGCGGCGACCGCCGCCGCCGCGTTGGCGGGTGCGCCGCTGATGAACGACTTCGCCGTGGTGAGCCTCTCCGACCTGATGACGCCGAAAGATTTGATCGAGAAGCGGTTAAAACTTCTCGCCGAAGGGGATTTCGTCACCGCGCTCTACAATCCGGCGAGCAGCCGGAGGCGGGAACTGCTCGAATTCGCCGTCGAAGTCTACCGCCGGGCGGGTGGAAATCTCCCGGCGGCGCTGGTTCACCACATCGGGCGGAGCGGGCAGAAAATCGAATTCGCCCGGCTCGACAACTTCCCCTTCGACACGGTGGACATGTCCACGCTGGTGATCCTCGGCAACTCGAAAACCATCCTCCGGGACGGCCGGTTCTACTGCCGCCGCGGCTATCGGGAGAAACAGGATTTTGAACTCTGAATTTCTGTCGGCATTCCTCCTCGGCGGAGTCAACTCCGGCAGCGGCAAGACCACGCTTGCCGTTGCGCTCTTGCGCGCACTCCGGCGACGCGGCCTCGACGTCGCCCCCTTCAAGTGCGGACCGGACTACATCGACCCCTCCTTCCATCGGCAGGCGGCAGGACGGGCGTCGTTCAACCTCGATCCTTTCTTTCACGCCGGAGAGACGCTCCACACCGCCTTCGCCCGGAGTGCCGCTTCCGCCGATGTCGCCGTCGTCGAAGGGGTGATGGGGCTGTTCGACGGTCCCTACCCCGGCTCCCGCGCGGGCAGTTCCGCCGAAATCGCCGCCCGGCTCGGCCTGCCGGTGGTGCTGGTGGTCAACGCGCGCGGCATCTCCGGCTCGATCGCTCCGCTGGTGAAGGGGTTTTGCGAATGGGATCTCCAGGTGCGCATCGCCGGGGTGATCGCCGACTTCACCGGTTCGGCCTGCCACGCGGAACTCCTCGCCGACGCCCTGCGCGCGGCCGGCCTCCCCCCCCTCCTCGGCCGGTTCGACCGCAACGAAGCGTGGCGATTGCCGGAGCGCCACCTCGGACTCACCACCGGCACCCTCGACGAGGCCCTGCTCGACCGCATGGCCGACGCGGCAGAGGAGAGCATCGATCTCGGGAAACTGCTCGAACTGGTCCGCATTCCGCGCCCGGCGGCGGTGATTCCCGCGGCGGCGCAGACAACTTCGAAGCTCCGCCTCGGCGTGGCACAGGATGAGGCGTTCCACTTCTACTACGAGGAGAATTTTGAACTTCTCCGGGAACGCGGGGTGGAACTGGTCTTCTTCTCCCCGCTCCATGACCGGACTCTCCCGCCGGAGCTCGACGGACTCTGGTTCGGCGGCGGATACCCGGAACTCTTCGCGGAGACTCTGGCGGCCAACGGTGCGATGCTCGACGCCATCCGGAGTTTCGCCGCCTCCGGCCGGGTGGTATGGGGGGAGTGCGGGGGATTTCTCTACCTCCTCGACGGACTTTCCGGCTTCGACGGCGTCCGCCATCCTCTGCTCGGCCTGCTCCCCGGCGAAGCGAAGATGCACAACCGCCTCTCCGCCCTCGGCTACCGCGAAGCCGTCACCGCGGCGGACGGTCTCTTCGGCCCCGCCGGAACCAGAATTCAGGGGCATGAGTTCCACTACTCGAGCGCCGAACTCCCCGCAGGAACTCAACCGCTCTTTCACGCCCGTCCGCTCCGCGGCGAACCGCGCGATGCGGGCAGTGTCCGCAACCGGGTGGCGGGGAGCTATCTGCACCTCCACTTCGCCTCGAATCCGGCGGCGCTGGATCACTTCATAAAGGAGCTGGCACGATGATCGGATTTCTCATTGCCCTCGGCGTTGCGCTGGTGCTGGATCTCCTGCTGGGGGATCCCCATTCCAGGTTCCACCCGGTCGCGCTCTTCGGGCGCGCCGCAGGAGGCGTTGAAACACTCTGTCGCAAAACCTTCGGCAACGGCATTTTCTCCGGCCTGACGGGCTGGCTCCTGCTCACGCTCCCCATCGCCGCCGCCGCGTGGGCGGTCGCCCGCTTCGCCGGAGAGTTCGCGCCCGCCGTTGCGGCGGTTCTGCTCTACGTCACCATCGCGCCGCGCAGTCTTCTCGAACACGCCGAAGCAATCCGCAAACCGCTGAGCCGAAATGACCTTGCGGCCGCGCGCCGCGCGCTTTCGATGATCGTCAGCCGGGACACCGCGACGCTTCCCCCTTCCGAAATCGTCCGCGGCGCAATCGAGAGCCTCGGCGAAAACCTGATCGACGCCGTCAACAGCGCGCTCTTCTTCTTCGCCGTCGGGTTTCTCGCGGGCAGTCTC
>NZ_DBEXAY010000134.1:0-30748 GCF_048170485.1 Victivallis sp.
ATTTTAAAAATCGGATAGCATTTGTCAACATGATGTGCAATCTTTCTGTGGATTGCGATTGCTGTGCCGTGGCGGAGAATCCCTGCATGAAGGATATCGGGATCCTCGCCTCCACCGATCCGGTGGCGCTGGACCAGGCGTGCATGGACCGGATCCGGCAGTCGGACGATCCCGGGCGGGAACATTTTCTGGAGCGGGTGAACTCCCGCCTCGGCACCCGCGTCATCGAGAGCGCCGCGGTCCGGGGCGTCGGTTCCCGGCGGTACCGGCTCGTCCGGCTCGATGGCAAAGAGTGAATTTTCTGAGAAGAAGGATGGAGGAAATGAATCAGAACGATGAATCGGCAGAGAGCCGTATGACGGCCGCCGTTGCCGAAGGGGATTCCCCGCGGCCGCAGGTGACGCGCCGCCCGTTCCGGAATACCGGAGTCACACTGCCGCTGCTCGGCTTCGGCCTCATGCGTCTGCCGGAAACGGAGGGGAAGATCGACCGGGCCGCGGCGCGGAAGATGGTCGACCGGGCCATGGCGGCGGGGTGCAACTATTTCGACACCGCCTACATGTACCACAACGGAGAAAGTGAATCCTTCGTGGCGGAGGCGCTGGGGAAATATCCCCGCGACAGCTACTTTCTGACCTCGAAGATGCCGACTGTCATGCTGAAGGAGGAGGCGGATCAGGAGCGGATTTTTTCCGAACAGCTGCAGCGAACCCGGGCCGGATACTTCGATTTCTATCTGATGCACTGGCTCAACGCCGCCCATTGGGAGGTCGCGCAACGGCTGAAGCTTTATGAATTCATGAAGCGGAAGCAGGTGGAGGGGAAAATCCGCTGGATTGGCTTCTCCTACCACGGCGAACCGGAGGTGCTGGAGGAGATCGCCCGGGCGTATCCGTGGGACATCGCGCAGATTCAGCTGAACTATCTGGACTGGGAGCTCTGCCGCTCCGGCGAGCAGTATGAGGTGCTGACCCGGCTCGGCATTCCGGTGCTGGTGATGGAGCCGTTGAAAGGGGGAACGCTGGTCCGGCTGACTCCGGAGGCAGTGAAGATCCTCGAACAGGCCGGACCGGAGACTGGAGTCGCCTCCTGGGGGTTCCGGTACGCCGCGTCGCTGCCGAATGTGCAGGTCGTCCTCTCCGGCATGTCGGAAATGACGCAGGTGGAAGAGAATCTGGCGACCTTTTCGCCGTTCCGCCCGCTGGATGCCTCCGAACGCGACACCATCGGCCGGGCGCTGGCGGCCTACCGCCGGGCCGGTGCGGTTCCCTGTACGGCGTGCCGTTACTGTTCGCCGTGTCCGGCCGGCGTGGACATTCCCCGCAACCTCGGCCTGCACAATCAGGTGAAGGGCGGATTGTCGCTCTTTCACGCCAAACTTGTCTACGATGCGATGCCGGAGAAACAGCGGGCCTCCGCCTGTGTCGCCTGCGGCGCATGCCAGAAGAAGTGTCCGCAGAAGATTGCCATTCCCGCTCTGATGAAAGAGATTGCAGGAGAGTTTCAATGATCTACCGTCAGCTGGGCCGGTCCGGAATCCGCGTGAGCGCGATTTCTCTCGGCTGTGAAGGGTTTGCCGGCAAATCCCGCCGGGAGGCTGTGGAGATGATGGGGTATGCCGTCGCTTCCGGAGTGAATTTCATCGACCTCTACGCATCGGATCCGGAGCTGCGCTCCACCATCGGCGCCGCGCTCGCCGAGGTCCGCGGCGGGGTTCAGGTGCAGGGGCATATCGGTTCGGTCTGGAAGAACGGGCAGTATATGCGGAGCCGGAATGTTGCGGAGGCCCGCGCGGCGTTTGACGACCTGCAGACCCGCCTCGGCCGGGAGACGATCGAGGTCGGCATGATCCACTACTGCGATGAGCTGGAGGATTTTCACGCGATCTTCGACACCGGGTTCATCGAGCTTGCCACGAAGTGGAAGCAGGCGGGGCGAATCGGTTCCATCGGCCTCTCCAGCCACAACCCGGTGGTGGCGAAAATGGCGGTTGAAACCGGCCTGATCGATGTGCTCATGTTCTCGGTCAACCCCTGTTACGACGTGCAGCCGCCGGGGGAGGAGGTGGAAAAACTCTGGGCGGACGAGGTCTACGAGGCGCACTTTCACAACTTCAACCCCGAACGCGAAGAGCTCTACGCTCTCTGTGAACGGCGGAACGTGGGGATCGATGTGATGAAGGTCTTTGCCGGCGGCGATCTTCTGAAAGCGGATCAGTCGATGTTCGGCCGGGCGATGACGCCGGTGCAGGCGCTGAACTATGCCCTGACCCGACCGGCGGTTGCCGCGGTGATGGCCGGTTGCGGCAGCGTCGCCGAAATCGAGGCCGCACTCCGGTGGTGCACGGCTTCCGAAGAGGAGCGGGACTACTCCACCGTTCTGGCCGGTCTGGAGCGCTGTTCCTGGTCGGGGCACTGCATGTACTGCGGCCACTGCGCGCCCTGTCCGAAGGAGATCCGCATTGCCGATGTGAACAAGTTTCTGAATCTGGCGCTGGCCAGAGGCGGCGTGCCGGAAACGGTGCGGGAGCATTACCGGGCGCTGGCCCATCACGCTTCGGAGTGCATCCAGTGCGGGGCCTGCGAGAAGCGCTGTCCGTTTTCCGTGCCGGTGCGCGAGAAGATGAAACAGGCGGCCGAACTGTTCGGCTGTTGAACGAAAATGAAGAAAAGGAAATAGTTTATGCATATGGCTGACGCTCTGCTCTCTCCGGCGGTCGGGGGGACGATGCTGGCGGTTTCCGCCGGTGTGCTTGCGTACGCGGTGCGGGACGTGCGGCGGAATTTTCAGGAGAGCCGCATCCCGCTGATGGGGGTGACCGGCGCATTTGTCTTCGCGGCGCAGATGGTCAACTTCTCGATTCCGGGGACCGGCTCCAGCGGTCACATCAGCGGTGCGGTGCTGCTCGCCGCTCTCCTGGGGCCGTCGCCGGCATTCATCGTGATGGCCGGGGTATTGCTGATTCAGGCGCTCTTCTTCGCCGACGGCGGGCTGCTCGCCTGGGGGTGCAACCTCTTCAATATGGCTTTCTTCGGCTGTTTTCTCGCCTATCCGTACCTGTTCCGGCCCATCGCGGGGAAAACGTTGAGCCGCCCGCGCATTCTCGCGGCGAGTCTCGTCGCAAGCATAGTCTCGCTGGAGCTCGGAGCCTTCGCGGTGACGCTGGAGACGTTGCTTTCCGGCATTACGGAGCTGCCGTTCGGCATGTTTGTCGCGGTGATGATGCCGATTCATCTGGCGATTGCCGTGGGGGAAGGGCTGGCGACCGGTGCGGTTCTGCTCTTTGTCCGGAGTCATCTGCCGGAGGCGGAGGAGCTCCGGCTGGAGGAGAAGAAACTCTCCGTGCGGCGCCTTTCCCTGGTGCTGGGGCTGGCCGCACTGGTGATCGGCGGCGGGCTCTCTCTGCTGGCCAGCGGGAAGCCGGACGGGCTGGAGTGGTCGATGGAGAGAACCGCCGGCAGTGCGGAGCTGGAGTCTTCCGGCGCATTTCACGCGCTCTTCGCCAGACTGGCGGAATTCTTCGCCCTGCTGCCGGACTATGCGTTCCCCGGGTCGGAGAGTCCGGCGGGAACGGTTGTCGCCGGAATCGCCGGTGTCGTGCTCTGTCTCCTGATCCTCGTCGCCTGCGGCTGTCTGATCTGCCGGAAACGTTCCTGCCGGGGAGGGGTGCGGTGACTCTTTTTCAGCAGGAGCTTCTCGCCGGATGGGGGGCGCCCTCCGCTTCCGGAGCGTTCTCCCGCCTCGCGCCTCTGCCGAAGGTCTGTCTGGTGTTGGGATTTCTGATCCTGACCGTCTCGTTCGGCCGCCGGGCGTGGTGCGGGTGCACTCTGTTTGCCGTCGTGCCTTATCTGCTCGCCCGGGCGGGCGGTGTTTCGCCGGTCGTCCTGCTGCGTCGGGCTTCGCTCGCCCTGCCGTTTGTCCTCTGCGCCGGAGCGGCGAATCTCTTCTTCGACCGGGAACCGGTGGCGGTCGGCGCCGGGCTGACGCTGCCCGGAGGGGTGGTCTCCTTCTGGGTGTTGATTGCCAAGACGCTGGCCGCGACGGGAATGGTGCTGTTGCTGGCCGCGGTCACCTCGATCTCCGGGATTTCCGGCGCGCTGGTCCGGCTGCGGGTGCCGTGCATTCTGATCCTTCAGATTCAGCTGCTGTGCCGTTATCTGCTGTTGACGGCGGAGGAGGCGCGGAATTTGTGCAACGCCTGTCTGCTCCGGAATCCCGGCTGCCGGATCGTTCCGGTGCGCGACTGGGGCACGCTGTGCGGCCGTCTCTTTCTGCGGAGCGTGGAGCGGGCCAACGCGGTCTATCGGGCGATGCAGTGCCGCCTCTTTCACGCCGGAGAGCCGCTTCCGCCCGGGGAAACCGGTACGGCGGGCGAGTGGTGCGGCGTCGGAGCGCTTCTTCTGGTTTTCGTGTTTCTGCGTTGGAGTCTGGCATGAGAATCGAACTGCGTGAACTTGTGCTGGAGCGGCCCGGCGGCATTCGGGCAATCGACGGAATCACCTGCCGATTCGATACGGCGTGCTGTCCGGCGGTGGCGATCCTGGGCGCCAACGGAGCGGGCAAGTCGACGCTTCTGGAAAGCATCCCCGGGCTTGTGCCGATTGCGTCGGGCTCCATTCTGGTCGACGCAATGGCGGTGGAAAAACGGAATCTCACCGCCATCCGCGCGAAGGTCGGCATGATATTTCAGAACTCCGACGACCAGCTCTTTTCCCATACGGTGGGCGAAGATGTCGCCTTCGGCCCCCGCAACCTCAAACTTGCGCCGGAGCTGGTGCAGGAGAGGGTGCGCGAAGCGTTGCAGCAGATGGGGATCGCCTCTCTGGCCGGGCGCGACGTGGCGCGCCTCTCCGGCGGGGAGAAGCGCCGCGCCGCACTGGCCGGCGTGCTGGCGATGAAGCCGGAGGCGATTCTGCTGGACGAGCCGACCTCCATGCTTGATCCGCGGGCCTGCCGGGAGCTGGCGGAGTGTCTGAAGGCGTTGCCGGCGCTGAAACTGATTGCGACGCACGATCTCGCATTTGCCGCCCGGGTCTGCCCGGAGTGTCTGATTTTGAAGAACGGAAGGATGGCTGCCCGCGGCGAGACCGCGGTTCTGCTGCAACAGCATGAACTTCTGGAGGAGTGCGGGCTGGAGTGAATTCTGTGTGCGCCGGAGTGCCGCGGAAGCGGTCGAATATGGAGTTGTGATTGCAGGAGTGGAAAAAATGACACCGCCGGATATGGATTTTGTAAAACTGCCGAAAACCGATTTGCATGTTCATCTGGAGGGGACACTGGAGCCGGAAATGCTTTTCCGCCTCGCCCGGCGCAACCGCGTTCCCCTTCCGTGGCGCGATCCGGAGAATCTGCACGAAGCGTGCAAATTCCGCGATCTGGCCGGCTTTCTCGCCATCTATTACAAAGGTTGCGAAGTGCTGGTGACCGGCGAGGACTTCTACGATCTCACCCGGGCCTATCTGGAACGGGCGGCGGCGGACGGGGTCGTTCACACGGAGATCTTTTTCAACCCGCAGGTGTTTCGCGGCCGCGGGACGCCGCTCGCCGCCATCATGGAGGGGGTGTTGAGCGCCATTCGCGATATGCGCGACCGCATTTCCTGCCTGTATATGGGGACGGTCATGCGCACCCGTCCGGTCGAGGAGGCGTTGCAGGCGCTGGAGGAGCTCGCCCCCTGGTACAGCGAAATAGCCGCTTTCGGGATGGGCGGGGCGGAGCGGGGGAATCCGCCGCTCCATTTCCGGCGCTACTTCGACGCCTGCCGGGAACGGGGATTCCGCACCTGCGTCCATGCCGGCGAGGAGGGGCCCGCCGACTATGTGCGGGAAGCGCTCTCTCTGCCGGTTGACCGCATCGACCACGGCAATGCGGCGGCGGAGGATCCGGCGCTGTTGCGGATTCTGGCGGAAAGGCGGATTCCGCTGACGATGTGCCCGATCTCCAATTTGCGGCTGAAGGTCGTGCCGGATCTTGCCGCACATCCGCTCAAACGGATGCTGGAGCAGAGGCTGTGCGTCACGGTCAATTCGGATGATCCCGCCTATTTCCTCGGGTACGCCAGTGACAACTGGGCCGCCGTGTGCCGGGCGCTCCGGCTGACCCGTGCGGAGATTCTGCAGCTGGCGTTGAACGGAGTTGAAGCCTCTTTCCTGAGCGACGAGCGCAAGGCGGCGCTGCGGCAGGAGGTTATCGCGGCTCTTCCAGCTCCTCCGGACAGGGATCCGGCACGCCGAGGTATTTGAAGTAGTCGTGCCCCCAGTCGCTCATCGCGTTGACGATGGGAACCAGCGTCCGTCCCTGTTCGGTGAGGGCGTATTCCGTTCTGGGAGGGACGACCGGATACAGCTTTCTGCTGACAATGCCGTCCTGAACCAGCTCTTTCAACTGCTGGCTGAGCATTTTCGCCGTGGCCTGCGGAATCGCTTTCTGAATCTCGTTGTAACGCATGATTCCGACCACATTCAGATGCCAGATGATGATGGCTTTGTACTTTCCGCCCAGCACCGCCATCGTGGCCTCTACGGAGCAGTGAAATGTCAGCGCCTTTTTTTTATCCATTTTTTCTCCGCGTTTCCGCCTGTTCGAATCTCGTTTCTTTAATATACATCATCTTGCAAAAAAGGCAATTCCAGTTGACTTGCTCTATAGTGATAAAAAGGATAGTATAGAACAAAATAGGTATTATAGTACAAAATAGTGCATTCTTGATATTTTGCAATTTCAGATTATATTAAAGTATCCTGTGCGGAAGGGCAGGAGAAGCGACGGTGAAGACCGCGCTGGAATGGATACAGGTTCCGATGGATGAAAGGAGTGCGCAACATGAAGAGAAAGATTGTGATCCTCAATGGGAGTCCCCGTCTCAACGGCAACACGGCGGCATTGATCCGGGAGTTTGTCCGGGGGGCGGAGGCCGCCGGCAACACGGTGGTCCGGTTCGATCTGGACCGGATGGCGATCCATGGCTGCAAGGGGTGCCTTGGTGGAGGAAAGAATCCGGACCAGCCCTGTGTGCAGAAGGACGACATGGATTTGATCTATCCGGAATACCGGAGTGCCGATGTGCTGGTGCTGGCGTCTCCGATGTATTACTGGGGGGGTTCCGGTCAGCTGAAGTGTGCTTTCGACCGGCTGTTTGCGATCACGGAGTCGGACCCCGGGTGGAAAACGCCGCACAAAAAGGCGATCCTCCTGATGGCGGCCGAGGGAACCGGGAAGGAGAACGAGGCACCGGTGATCGATTATTACGAATCGCTTCTGGGATTTCTCGGCTGGGAGAATCTGGGCAGCATCGTCGCCGGCGGCGTGCTGAAAGCCGGCGATATTGCGGGGCACCCCGAACTGGAGAAAGCGTTTGAACTGGGAAAACGCATCTGCTGACAGGGAGGTTGCAAAATGAAAGTTCTGCTGGTCAACGGAAGTCCGCATCGGGAGGGCTGTATCCACACATCGCTCTCCGAAGTCGCCGGAGCTCTGGAGCGCAACGGCGTCGAAACCGAGATATTCTGGATCGGTAACCGGCCGGTGCAGGGGTGCATCGGCTGCTGGAGATGCCAGGAAAAGGGAGATGGGTGCGTCTTCAAAGACAAACTGTACACGGATTTTGTCGAGAAGATCAAAAATGCGGATGCCCTGGTGGTCGGTGCTCCGGTCTACTACGCCGGGCCTCCGGGGGCGCTCTGTGCGATTCTGGACCGGGTCTGTTTCTCGGCGTCGCAGTACTTTGTGCACAAACCGGCGGCCTGCGTGGTCAACTGCCGCCGGGGCGGCGCGAGTGCGACGTTCGACCGGCTGAACAAGTATTTCACGATTCTGCAGATGCCGGTGGTTTCCAGCCAGTACTGGAATTCGACGCATGGGTTCACGCCGGAGGAGGTGCGGCGCGATCTGGAGGGAATGCAGACGATGCGGACGCTGGGGAACAACATGGCGCACCTGTTGAACTCTCTGGAGAAAGCCGCTCTGCCGCTGCCGGAGGAGGAACCGCGCGTCGCCACAAATTTCATCTCCTGAACTGTTCCCTTCGAATTGCCGGAAGCCGCTGAAAATTCAACGACTTCCGGCATTTTTTCACCCCTGTCCGGAGCGGGTGATTTTTGTGGAAGGTTTTCCCGGAGCGGCCAGGGAAAACGCTTTCTCCGTCAAATGCCCTTTCGGTTGCAGGCTTTTCTTTCATGAAAGTCATGACCTCCTCTTCTGTCGGAAACTCCCGAATACTGAATCGCAGACTTGTGCGGAACACGAGAGGGTAATCTGTTCCGGAGGAAAATAACCGGACAATGGTTGCAAAAGAGAGCGGCGCTTGCTATAGTATCCAAAATAAAATGAGCAACGAGGTGCATGATGATTCTCTTCCCGCCGCCGCACAACATGACCACCCGAAACAGGCTGTGCGATTACTCCAGCTGCCGCTGGATCACGCTTCCCGCGCAAGCCGGATTTGAGCTCAAGGAGGCGGCACGCCGAATCGCCGCAACGCTTTTGGCGCGTTTCCTCGTCCCGCCGGAGGTCACCGCCGGAAAACCGGGCGCCGGTTGTGAGCTGCTCCGGATGGAGCGCGACTTCCGGCTCCCGCCCGAGGGGTACCGTCTTGAAACATCTCCCGACGGGGCTCAGCTTGCCGCCGCCACCGATACCGGATTTTATTACGGACTCCTGAGCTTTCAACAGCTTCTGCAGATTCCCGCCCGTGTGCCGGGAGTTCTGATCGAGGACGCCCCCGACATCTCGCGGCGCGGCTACATGCTGGACGTCTCGCGTTGCAAGGTGCCGACCATGGCGTCGCTCAAAGCGATGATCGACAGCCTCTCTCTGCTTCGCTGCAACGAGCTTCAACTGTACATGGAGCATTCGTTCGCATTCGCCGGCGACGAGCGGGTCTGGTACGACTCTTCGCCGCTTTCGCCGGCGGAAATCATGGAGCTGGATCAGTACTGCCGGGCGCGTTTTATCGAACTTGTCCCGAATTTGAACAGCTTCGGCCATCTCGAACGCTGGCTCAAACTGGAGGAGTACCGCCACCTTGCGGAAAGTCCGGAACCGTGGTATTTTGCGGAGAACGACACCCGGTATCAGGCGACGCTGGCGCCGGGGCGCGAGGCGCTCGCCTTCATCGACCGGCTGTATGCGGAGTTCCTGCCGAACTTCACCTCCCCGTTCCTGAACGTCGGCTGTGACGAAACCGTCGAACTCGGCCATGGACGCAGCCGGGAACTCTGCGAACAATATGGAACTCACAGAGTGTATCTCAAGTATCTTGCCGGATTGACGGAACTGGCCGCCGGATATGGCCGCCAGGTGCAGTTCTGGGGGGATATCATTCTCCATGAACCGGAGCTTATTCCGGAGATTCCGGCGGGCGTGACGGCGCTTCTCTGGGGCTATGAGGCCGATCACCCGTTTCAGGAGCAGTGCGGGCAGTTCCGCCGGGCGGGGATTCCATTCTACGTCTGCCCCGGCACATCGACCTGGAACTCCATCACCGGCCGGACGGCGAATATGCTGGCGAACATCGCCTCTGCGGCGCGCTGCGGCAGTTGCTTCGGCGCCCGCGGATTCCTGCTGACCGACTGGGGGGATGGTGGTCACCATCAGTACTGGCCGCTTTCGTGGCCGGGCATTGCCGCCGCCGCCGGATGGAGCTGGAATGCCGCCGCCGAACTGGAGGCGCAGATTCCGTACGCCGTCGACTTTGCCTTCAATCCCGGCGGCGACGGCACACTCGGCTCATGTCTGCTCGAGTACGGGAGAATTCCGGAGGCATTTGCTCATCCCGGGGTGAACTGCAATAATTTCTGGGCGATTCTGAACCGGCCGGAACGGCGCGGAAACCAGACGCTTCTGCAGCAGGCGACCCGGCAGGAGGTCGCCGCTGCGCTCCGGAAACTTGCCGTCTGGCGCCGCCGCGTGGAGACGCATCCGCCGAAGGCGCCCCGTCTCGTCCTCGATGAGCTTGACAACTCCAGTCTGCTGGCGCAGCTCGCTCTGGAATCCATGGCCGCACGCAAGGGGTGGCGGCTCGACCGTGCCGCCTGGAACGACCGGTTGCGCCACGTCATCGGCCGGCACCGCGACCTGTGGCTGGCCCGCAACCGTGCCGGAGGACTGCGGGAGAGTCTTGGCGTGCTGGAACGCTTTCTGCTGCGTTAATTTCGCTGTTTCCCGCCGGGGTGGTGGGCTGCGGGCGAAGGAGAGGCTCCGGCATTTTTCCCGGTCACGAC
Source organism: Victivallis sp. (assembly GCF_048170485.1). Lineage (NCBI taxonomy): Bacteria > Pseudomonadati > Lentisphaerota > Lentisphaeria > Victivallales > Victivallaceae > Victivallis > Victivallis sp. The sequence goes on from NZ_DBEXAY010000134.1 coordinate 10,221, forward strand.
CAGCGTGACGGAGCCGAGGATGATCAGAATGCCGAAGCACTGCTGCAGCGACAGAGTTTCACCGAACAGCGTGATGCCGAAAAACAGAGCGGTGACCGGCTCCAGTGCTCCGAGAATCGCGGTTTTGGTCGGTCCGATGCAACGGATGGCGACCGCCATGAAGAGAAACGAAAGCAGCGACGGGCATATGGCCAGACCGAGCGCACAGCCGAAGCTGAAAAGATCCGGCAGTTTCTGCAGCTCCAGCCCGCACCGGAGCGAGAAGAAGAAGACCGGCAGGCCGAAACAGAGCGCGTAAAATGTCAGCGTTGCGGTGGGGAGCTGGCGGAGCGATGTGACCTTCAGCAACACCATGTAGACCGCGTAGGCGAGGGCGGAGAGCAGGACGAAAATCAGCCCGGTCAGCTGAAATTCGCCGTTGGAGTTCCCCAGCGAAAGCAGGGCGATTCCCAGAATCGCCAGAACCATTCCGATCAGCGTGGAGATGCTCTGCTTCACCTGAAAAAAGAGGAACATGATCCCGCAGACCATGATCGGGTATACGAAGAGAATCGTTGCCGCAATCCCCGCGTCGATATGGTGGAAGCTCAGAAACAGGAAGAGACAGGAGAGCGCCAGCAGCACCCCGCTGATCCCCATCGGGAGAATCTGGCGCGGCTGCAGCCGGAAGGAGTCCCGCCGGACCAGCAGAATTCCTCCCAGCAGAAGGATGGTGATGAAAAAGCGGTAGAAGAGGACCGACGAGGTCGTCAGGCCCCGCTGATACAGCGGCAGTCCGAAGAGGGGATTCATCCCGTAGGTGACGGCCGCAAGAATTCCGCAGAGAGAGCCGCGGAATGTTTCGCTGATTTTCATCTGGTCTGCTCCGTCGGATTCAGTGCCGCGTCAAGTTCCGCCGTGTAGGAGCGGAGCAGCCGGATTGCCTCGCGCAGGTTCGCCGGTCCTGTCGCGGCGACGGCGGCGCGTTCCTGTTCCAGCAGGGGCTCCATGAAGTTTGCCGCATAGCGTTTCCCGGCTTCGGTGAGCTGAAGGCGGCGTTCCCGGTGGTTTCTGCCGTCCGGCTTCAGAAGCAGCAGTCCCCGGGCTTTCAAGTCGTGAACGATGTTGTGAACGGTCTGTTTGGGCAGGGCGTAGCTGTCGCTGATCTCCTTCTGCGTGCATGTTCCCATGTCGCGGAGGGTGTAGAAAATCAGCATCTCGTGATATTTGATGCCGCATCTTCTGCACCATCGGCGGTACACCTCCCGGTAGCGGATCACGGCGAACCCGATCTCCCGCAGCAGATTTTCAGTCTCTTTCTGCATGATCTCCTCGTTTACAGTCCTGAATGGGACTGATAATATAGCCTTGATTCCGGGAATTTCAACCGCATCGCTGAAATTTCTCCCGACGACGCGACATTTGCAACCTCCCGAACCTCTGCTTGCCCCGCAGGATATGGGAGAGGTGTGATTCCTGACAGTGGCGCTTCATTGGCGATGCGGTGAAAAAACGTCGTGGATATGGAGGCGGGCTTCCGCTCTTTTGCCGGTTTTTCCGGATGACCGATTGCATTTCCGTCGGAGTGATGATATTTTTTATAGGTTGCATCGATAGTTGAAACGGCGGTGGAGCTCCTGCGCCGTGTGAGTCGGGAACAAAACGCTTTGATGTTTTTTCAGAAATATTTCCGCTACATTGTGATCGCTCTCCTGGCACTGCTCTATCTGGGCAGTGTCTGGCAGCGGCCGCTCTACATCGATACGGAATTCCGGCAGGCGGAAATCGCCCGCGAAATGATGGCGACCGCCCCGATGCCGGAGTTCTGCGGGGAGCTTCTGCCCGGGGAACCGCCCCTCGTCCACTGGGTCAACGCCGCCGTGATGGCGCTGACCGGGGAACAGCCCGCCGCCGTCCGGCTGGCCGGCGCTCTGGCAACTCTGCTGACGGCCGGAGTGATTTTTCTGCTGGGGAGACGCTCCGGCGTGCCCCGGCTCGCGGAGGCGGCCGCACTGGTCTGGCTCTTCAGCGCCGCGGTCTTCGCCGCCGGAACCAGCGGCGGCGGTGATGCGCTGTTCGTCTTCTTCAACACGCTGACCCTTGCGATGTTCTTTTTCGCCGCGACGGAGAGCGCCCTGGCTCGCCGTTGTGCATATCTGGCGCTCTGCGGCGTCGGCTGGGCCCTCGCAATGCTCTGCCGCGGAGCGGAGGCGCTCCCCATGGCGGTGATTCCGGCGGCCGTTTTTCTGGTGTGGCGGAAGGAGTGGAAATCGCTTCTTGTTCTGCCGTGGGTTCCGCTGGCGGTCGCGGCGCTGATCGTCGCCGGTTGTGCGATGGCGTGCCGGGTGAACCTGATGGAGTGGTTCCCGTTTCCGCCGGAAGCGGCCGGGGGCGGAACGTTCCCGCTGGCCTGGCTGATCCTGCCGTTTGCCGGAACTCTGCCGTGGATTCTCTTTTTGCCGATGGTGTGGCACGGCTACCGGATCGATTTTGCGGGCGCCGGGAAGATTTCACTGCTCCGGTTTGCTCTCTGCATGTTGCTGATGGGTGTGGTGGTGCCGTTTTTCCCGGCCGGCGGGGCGGCGTTCCGGTTTCTGCCCTGCCTGCCTGCCGCGGCGATTCTCTTCGCATTCGGAATGCTCCGCGCCTCTGAACGGGGGGATTACTGGTGGGTGAACCGGGTGATGAATCTGCTCGTCTGGTGCCTCCTGCCGTTCCCGCTGCTGCTCTTTCTGTTGCAGACGCTGGCGAAATTCACCCGGCGTGTCCCGTCGGAACTGGTGGTCTACCGCTTCCATGAGAACTATTATCTGCCGGTCGTGGCGCTGATGGTCATGGTAATCTGGTTCCGGATGGCGTCGCGCGAACCGGGGGGGGCGCGTAAATTCGGCTGTTTCTGCGTCGGGCTGGCATTCCTCTTTCTGTCGGCGCCGGTTTCGATGCCGTGGCGTTTCGTGCGGGATTTCGCCCCGGAGGCCTTTCTCCGGCAGGTCACCGTCCCCCGGGCCGCCGGGGATACCGTGGTTCTGGCGAATGGCTCATTGCGGGCGGCTGCGGCCTGGACCTTGAAACGGAGCGATGTCGGCACGCTTGAGGCGATGCCGGTGAACGGCGGTGTTCTGGAGTTGCCCCGGGAACGGGGACTTCTTGTCATCACCGACGACGAGGCGCAGGTGCGCCGGATGCCGGCCCCGAAGACCACCTATCGGGCCGGCGGAGTGTTTGTTGTGCATTATCCGGGCAGTTCGGGAGGAGCGAAATGAGATATTTCTGGTTTGTTTTTCTGTTTTTCATCGTGGCCTATCTGGTGCCGCTGGCCGGGCGGCCGCTGGTGACGCCGGATGAGTTCCGCTATGCGGAGATCCCCCGCGAAATGATCGCCGACGGCGACTACGTCACCCCCCGGTTGCTTAATATGCGCTATTTTGAGAAGCCGGTGCTTGGTTACTGGCTGACGGTCGGGTGTTTCAAGATGTTCGGAGACAACGCGTTCTCGATTCGCTTGCCTGCCGCACTCGGCGCGGGGCTGACCGCACTGCTGATCTGGCTTCTGGTCGATCAGGCGCTGCGTGACCGCAAACTGGCCGCGCTGGCCGCCATCTTCTACCTCTCCTGCGGGCTGGTCTACGGGATCGGCACCTTCGCGGTGCTCGACAGCCAGACCACCGCGTTCATCACGGGTATCCTGGCGACCTCCTATCTGGCGGCGGTGGAACCGTGCTTCAACCGCCGGAAGGCGCTGCTGCTGGTGCTCTGCGGCGTCTTTACCGCACTGGCTTTTCTGACGAAGGGATTCATTGCTTTTGCGGTTCCCGGGCTGGCGATGCTCGGATTCCTGATCTGGGAGCGGCGCTGGAAGGAGTTTCTGATCCTGCCGTGGATTCCGCTGGTGGTGGCGCTGGCGCTGATCGCCCCCTGGGCGATTGCGGTTCACCGCGCCGAACCGGATTACTGGCGTTACTTTGTTGTGATCGAACACTGGCAGAGATTCACCGCCGATGCTCCCGGTCAGCACCCGGAGCCGTTCTGGTTCCTGTTTCCGTTTCTTGTCGGCGGCGTGTTTCCGGCTGCCCTGCTGCTGATTCCCAGCTTTTCCGTGGGGCGGACGGCGGCGGGGAAACTGCTGCAGCAGCCGCTTTACCGCTTCTGTCTCTCGGCGGTGGTGCTGCCGTTCCTCTTCTTCTCCGCCTCCAGCGGCAAGCTGGCGACCTACATTCTGCCCTGTTTCCCGCCGTTGGCGGTGCTGGCGGCGGCGCTGATCGCTGCCTATTTCAAAAGCGGGGGGCACAACCGCGGTTTCCATCGCATGGTCACCATCTGGGGAGGTCTGCTGGTCATTGCCGCGGTCGGATTCGGCATTGTTCTCTTTCTGCCCTTCATGAAACGGGTTGCCTACGGCTGGTGTTTCCCCGCCGCGGTCGCCATGGCGGTGGTCGGGCTGGCGTATGGAGCGTCGCTGCTGCTCTCGCGCCGGGCGGACTGGCGCATGCGCTTTCATCTCTTCTTCGCCGGTATGGCGCTCCTGCTGGCAGTGGGCGGCTGGGCGATTCCGGATGGTCTGCTCGGCGACAAGGCGCCGGAACGGGCGATGCGGGAGCTGGCCGACCGGCTCGGCTTTGATCCGAAGAGCGCGAAGTTCTTCACCACCCCGAGTACCATGCATGCGGTCGCGTGGGTCTTTGGGCGCGAGGATGTGCAGACGCTCAACTCCCGGGGTGAACTGGATTACGGTGATACGCATGCGAAGGCGGAAGGCAAACCCGGCGTGATGATTGACCGGGCGGAACTGGATCGCATGCTCACGTCGCCGTCTCATCCGGCCGTGGTGGTGATCGGCCGTGACCGGCGCAGTTTCTACCATCCTCCGGTCGGGACGAAATACCGTGAGGAACTGCTCAACGAGATCCGTGCGATCTACATTCCGGAAAAAGGGAAACAGGGAGGAGTTCAATGAGCCGGCAGACCCTGTTTCGCAGTTTTCTCCGCCACCCCGGCCGGGTGGGGGCGCTCTGCCCGTCTTCGCCATCGCTTTGCCGGATGATGGTTTCTCGAATCGGGGTGGAGCGGGCGGCGCTGGTGGTGGAACTCGGGCCGGGAACCGGTGTGATCACCCGCGAAATTGTCCGGATGCTTCCCAAGGGTGGAAAGCTGGTCGCGGTGGAGCTCGACGAGATGCTCTGCCTTCAACTGCGCCGGAATTTCCCCGCCGTGGAGGTCCTTCACGACAGTGCGTCGCGGCTGGATGCAATTCTGGCGGAGCGCAATCTGCCCGCCGCGGATGCGATCGTCTCCGGCCTGCCGTGGGCGGTCTTCCCCGAATCGCTTCAGCGAGAGATCCTCGATGCGGTTGCCGGCAGTCTCGCTCCGGAGGGCTGGTTTACCACGTTCGCCTATTTGCAGGGGCTGATGCTGCCGGCCGGCATGCGGTTCCGGCGGCTGCTCAACGAAACCTTCGGCGAAGTGCTGACCAGTTCGGTGGTCTGGCGCAATCTGCCGCCCGCGTTCGTCTACCGTTGCCGTCGCCGGAGCGAGTGACGGCAGGGGCCTGACTACTGTGCCGGGGCTGTGAGGGGGCGGGTTCCCCACAGGGTGCGCGCCTTCTCCGGCGGGAGGTCGTATTCCGGTGAGGCAAAGCGCAGTTCCGGAGCGCCGAAGGTGTGACGGATTCCCATCAGGTCGAGCATCAGTTCAAAGACCAGATCGTTGGTGAAGAGTTTTGCCGCATTGTTCCGCAGGGCGTGTTCCAGCTGCGGGCGCTCCCGCCTCAATGTGTCGGAGAGGTAGAGCATCATCGGAATCTCCGCCATCTCCGGCTCGAAGAGGTCGGCGGCATGGCCGATACCTGGAATTTCAGAGTGGTCCGAAAGATAGAGGGCCGCGCGCACCTTCGGATTCCGCCGGAACATCTCCACCATCTGCTCCAGCAGAAAATCGGTGTAGCGGATGCTTTTGTCATAAGGAACCATCTCCAGATCGCGCCCGAACTCCTCCGGATAGCGTTTGAAGTAGGGGCCGTGGCTGCCCATCAGGTGGAGCACCACCAGGCCGCGCTGAGACTGCAATGCGGCGGGGAGCTTTTCCAAAAGTGCGCCGTCCGGCCGCGCGCGCCAGAGGAGGAAATCCTCCATCGTGTTGAGCCACTGGCTGTTTTTCGCTTCCGAGGCGAGGGCGGTGACCGGCGAGTCAAACCGGCCGTGCGGATACTGGTTGCTCAGAAAGGTGGTTTCATACGCACAGTAGTTCGCCACGTCGAAGAGACTCGGCCAGACCGCCTGTTCCCGGGTGTCGTACTGGTTGCGCGCGGTGAGAAGCATGGTCAGCACCTGCATGGTCTGGACGTGGCAGGAGCAGGCGTTCCGCATCAGGATGCAATCCGGCGAGTCGGCTGCCTGCCGCAGAAACGGCGTGGTGTCCGGCGAATAGCCGTAGGCGCTCGAATGGCGGCGGCTGTGGGCTTCCCCGAGAATCAGCACATAGATGCCGTCGTCGCCGCTGGATTTCTCGACGCGGCGTGCAACCTCCGCCAGCCGCTCCTCGTACCCGGCGGCGTAGGATTCAATCACATCGAAATAGCCGAGGCTGTCGGTGAAGAGCACTTTGGTCCGGTTCAGCGCTTCGCGCCCGGCGAGTTCCAGCCACACCCACGGCAGGAGCGCCAGTGCCAGAAGCGCGCACCCGGCACGGAACGCGCGCGGTGCGGGGGCAGGGGTGCCGAAGCGGTTCAGAAACCAGAGCAGCGCCGCCGCCGCGACGACTGCCGCGAGCAGGACAAGGCAGGTCGGATCGGTGAAGAGATAGTGAATCGCTTCGGCGGTATCGGTCTGGTAGACCGCCTGAATGGAATCGTAGGTGAACTTCCGCCCCGAGGCGATGTGATGAGCGAGGATCGTCAGGGGCAGCAGGTAAAGGATTCCGCCGATCAGCAGCGTTGGCAGCCAGGCGAGGGAACGGAATTTGACGGCGAGCGTTTCGCCGAGCGCCGTGTCGCAACACCAGCACCAGACCGCCAGCAGCAGCGCGAACGGAAGCTGACCGGAGCCGTAATACTGGTCGATCGGCGCGAAATTGAGCGCCTCTTCCAGAAAGAGTACGAAGGGAAAGGCAAAATAGATCAGCCGCGCCGGCCGCCGTTTCAGCTGCAGTGCCGCGAAGAAAGCCCCGGCGTAGAGCAGCAGCGAGAGGGGAATTTTCCACTGTGCGCCCGGTTCCAGGGAGTCGCCGGGCAGGAGGGCGAGATAGAGCAGGCAGGCGAGAACCGCCGCCCCGGCCGGGAGTCCGCTCCGGAGGGCGGTACGGAAGAGAGGTTTGTTGAAGTGAAACGTATCCATCACCAGCAGTTCCATCGTTTCGGCCGAGGTTCGGAATTCTTCGGTCCGCATTGCGGTAATATAGCAGTAGTTTGCCGCTTTTCCCCATCTTTTTTTCAAAAAAACTGTAGATTGCCATTTTGCAATGCGGCGGCAATCTAACTGTAATTTCCTGGTGCTATATTGGATAGTATGCAAATGTGAAATAACGAAAACGTTCAAGACACATGAAGAGGAAATTCGAAATGGCCGGACAGTTCAAGCAGTCTTCTGGTTCCCAAGACAAAACCCTGATCGTAACCTTGATCAAATACAGCACCTTCTTTCTGGTGGCGGTTGTGCTGGCGACCGCCATTCTGCGCTTTTCCTGGCAGAGCTTCGGGGAGCTTTTCTCGCTGGAGTTCATCGCGTCGGTGGGAGGCGTGCTGCTCGGGCTCAACATCTTCTACTATGCGTTTCTGCTGGTGCTCGCCTACTTCTTCTATAAGCCGCATCGGGCGCTTTCGGATGAGGAGCTCCCGACCTGTACGGTGATCGTCCCGGCGTATAACGAAGGGAAGACGGTGCTGAAATCGCTCGACAGCATCCTCGCGAGCGACTATCCGGCCGACAAGCTGGAAATTCTCGCCATCGACGACGGCAGCGTGGATGACACCTGGTACTGGATCAAGCTGGCCGCCGCCCGCTCCGAAGGGCGCATCACGCCGATCAAGCTGGAGAAGAACGGCGGCAAGCGCCGCGCCCTCTATCGCGGCATCCGGCAGTCCACCTCCGAAGTGATCGTCACGGTGGACAGCGATTCGGTGGTCGCCGCCGATACGCTGCGACGGCTGAACTCCCCCTTCATCGATTCGAAAATCGCCGGTGTCGCCGGTGACATTCGCGTGCTCAATATGCAGGACGGCATCCTGCCGCGGATGATGGACGTCAACTTCGTCTTCGGCTTTGAGATCATGCGTTCCGCGCAGAGCGTGCTGCGTTCAGTCTTCTGCACCCCCGGTGCGCTCAGCGCCTACCGCCGCACCGCGATGCTCCCCTTCCTGGATGAGTGGGTCGAGCAGAAGTTCTTCGGGCAGCCCGCCCACATTGCCGAGGATCGTGCACTCGCCACCTACCTCATGGCGGAGGGGCACCGGATCGTCTTTCAGCGTGACGCCATCGCTCACACGATGATTCCGACCGACTACCGCACCACCTGCAAGATGTTGATGCGCTGGGGGCGCGGCGATGTGCGCGAGACCTGCTCGATGTACCGCTTCGCTTTTCGCAAACTGGATTGGTTCCATCTGGGGATTCAGTTCAACCTGCTGATGCAGACCATGTGGCTTTTCCTGCCGGTGCTGATGCTGCCGCTGACGCTCATGGCTCTCTGCGCGGCGCCGCTGGCGTTTGTTCAGGCCCTGATTCTCGGCGTGGTGATCTGGTCGAGCATTCCGGCTTTCGTCTACAGCACCCGCCGCTGCAGCAGTGAAGCGATTTTCGCCTACACGTTTGCCGTGTTCAAGCTGTTCTTCCTCTTCTGGGTCGATCCCTACTGTCTGGTGACGGTTCGCAACTCCAAGTGGATGACCCGCACCCGGGCGGCCCGCCCGCAACTCGCTGTCGGCCGGAAGCTCTCCTCGTCCAACCCGCAGGCGTTCTGAGCCGGAACTGCATCGAAACGCTTCCAGAACGAGACCCCGTTGCACGAACGTGCAACGGGGTCCTGTTTTATGCCGGGGGAATCAATCGATCCGGGGCAGGGGAGGCAGCGGCGTATCCGCCGGGGACGAATCGTCGTCGGCCAGCTGAAACTCCACGTCGAAATCCGTTGGATCATCCTCCGGAGACGCGGAAAGCAGTTTGGCGTCGATCAGCAGATAGACGATCCGGCCGACATCGGAGGCGCTCTTCAGCCCCCATGCGTTCAGCACCAGAGCTGCCATGGGGCCGTATTCCTGTCTGGCGAAATCGCGCAGTCCGTAGAGCAGTTCCAGCGCCGAGACGTGCCGGTGGGCGGGGAGCCGGCCCACGGTGAAGGTGACCGCCTGCGCGACAAATTTGTAGGCGGCCCGGTCGTAGCGGTCTTCGCGGCCGAGAATCTCGTCGATTTTCTGATCGATTGCGGTCTGGTTCATGGCTGTCGGAGTACGCCGGGTTTCTTTTTCCCGGAAATGAGGGAGCTCGGATCCTGGTTGAGATAATCGGCCAGTTCCCGCAGGGAATCGAGCGCCTGGTTGAGTTTTTCCAGCGTGTTGGCCAGCTGGCTCTGGCCGTCGATGAAGGCGTCCGCGGCATCCCGGAACGCGGCCGTGCTCTGCGGAATCTTCGCCTCCCGGGATTCCGCGATCAGCTGGCGGGTCAGGGCGTCGATCGCCTGCAGATCCTTTTCCAGCAGGTCGAGGAACTGGTTGATCCGGTTCTCGCTGAACACCCGGGTGATGGTGCGGCTGCCGGATTCCAGATTTTCGGCGGCGTCGTTGATCCGGTTGATCGCCGATTTGAGCGCCGGGTCAGCCAGCAGGCCGGAGAGTTCGCTCAGACTCCGCTCCAGCCCGTCGGAAATCTCTTCGAAGCGCACCCGGGAAATCCGCTCCAGCGAAGTCCCCAGCGCCTCGAGCAGATCGTGGAACGAGGAGGGAACCGCCGGAATGTAGAGGACGCCGTTTTCCTGAGCGTCCGGGGGCGCTTCGCGCAGGGATTCCCCGGGGGTGGCGAAGTAGTCGAAATCGATGTAGCGCAATCCGGTGATGCCGGTGTATTCCAGGCGGCAGCGCATTCCCTGTTCCAGTTCCGCCTGAAAGAACCGGCGGAACTCCCGCTCCTGCTGTGCCCGGCCGCTCACCCGGCTGCTGACAAAGGTGTCGAAGTCCACCTCCATGTCAACCTGGACAAGTTTATCCGAGACGCGGATTACAATCCTCGTGACCGTGCCGATCGGAACCCCGCGGTATTTGACCGCGGAGCCGACGGTCAGCCCCTGCACCGATTCCGAGAAGAAGCTCTGTACTTTCGCCCGGTGCGTGAAGAGGTTGGAGAGGCCGAAGAAAAAGAGCATCGCAAGCAGCACCACCACACCGCCGAGCACGAAAAGACCGATTCGGAATTTCTGATTCTGGTCATTCATTCTGTTGCGCTCCTTCCCGTTTTTCCGTTGATTCCGCCCCGGCGCTCTTGAGGCCGTCGCGGCTCAGAAACGCGCGCACCCAGGGGTTGGGGGAGTGGTCGCGAAGCGAAACCGGATCTCCCTCGGCAACGATGGTTTTTGCGGTTTTCTCCATCATGACCACCCGGTCGGCGATGGTGAAAACGCTGTCCAGTTCGTGGGTCACCACGACGATGGTTGCGCCGAAACGGTCGCGCATCCGCAGGATCAGCCGGTCGAGGCCGGCCGAGGTGATCGGATCCAGCCCCGCTGACGGTTCGTCGAAGAAGAGAAGCGTCGGATTCAGCGCCATCGCCCGTGCCAGTCCGGCCCGTTTGCGCATGCCGCCGGAGAGTTCGGCCGGCATGTAGTCGCCGAACCCGCCGAGGTCGACCAGTTCGAGCTTTTCCTGCACCAGCGCCGCAATCTCCTTCGGGGACTTGTCGGTGTACTCCTGCAACGGGAGCGCGACATTTTCCGCCAGCGTCATGGAGCCGAACAGAGCGCCGCCCTGGTAGGTGACGCCGAATTCGCGCATGATCGCCTGCCGTTCCGCGCCGCCGGCTTTGACGATGCTTTTACCGCGGATCAGAATGTCACCCCGCATGGGCGAATAGAGGCCGATGATATGCTTGAGCAGAGTGCTTTTCCCACAGCCGGAGCCGCCCATGATGCAGAAGATTTCTCCGGTTTTCACCTCGAAATTGAGGTGCTCCATCAACACCCGCGACCCGTAGCCGATGGAGACGTCGCGCACGGCGATTTCAATGTCGCTTTTTTCACTCATAACCCCGCCTCAATAACCGATGAACGAATAGAGAATTGTGATGATGACGTCGGCGATCACCACAAGAAAAATTGACGCAACAACCGCACTGGTGGCCGCTCTGCCGACGCCGAGCGCGTCATTCTGCGCGACGAAGCCGCAGTAGCAGCCCGCCAGAGTCACGACCACCGCAAAGACCAGGCTCTTGGCCGCGCCGAGCAGAAAGGTCATGTAATCGAGCACTTCGAGCGTGCGGCTCCAGTAGGTCGGCACCGGGATCCCCATCGTCGTCGTGCCGATCAGCATGCCGCCGAGCAACCCTGCCGCATCGCCCAGCACGGTGAGCAGCGGCAGGGCGATCAGCATGGCGATCAGTTTGGGCAGCACAAGGTAGGCTTCCGGCGTGATCCCCATCGTTTCGAGGGCGCTGATCTCTTCATCGACCTTCATCGTGCCGATTTCCGCGGCGAAGGCGGAACCGGCGCGCCCGGTGGCGATGAGCGCCACCATCAGCGGGCCGAACTCCTTGAGCACAGCGAAGCCGACCAGATCGACCACGAAAATCTCCTGCCCGACCTTGCTCAGCTGAATCTGGCCGTTGACCGCCATGACCACTCCCATCAGAAAGCAGATGGCCAGCACGATCGGCAGGGATTTTGCTCCGCACAGATCGAGGTAGTAGAGCGTTTCGCGCAGGCGCAGTCGGCGGGGATTCCGGAGTTGCGGCAGTACGGAAACGACCCTGCCGATGAAGACGATCGGCTCCATGGTCCGCTCCCCGAGGGTGCGGATGAGGGTGCGAAAGCTCTTCTCCCGCGTCACTCCGTGCCTCCTCGCTCTGCCGCCGGATGGTTCAGTATCCTCTCACAACCTGCCGCTGCGGCTTGATTTTCGGTTCTTCCAGGTAGAGGGAATACCAGGCGTCGCCAAATCCGGCGTTGCTGAAATGTTTCAGTTTGCCGTTGACCAGCCGGTCACAGTTCTCGACCAGCGTGGCGTTGTCGGAGAGTTTTTTCGCGGCGACGAGGGCGGCGACCGCCTTCTCCGGCTGCTCCTGGCGCAACTTGATCCAGGCGTAGGTCGAGGCGACCAGCGCACCGTCTTCACCTTTCAGGCGGCGGCACCGCTTCTGATAAAATTTATCCAGTCCGGGATCTTCCGTTTTGTAGAGACGCACGAGCTTGATCGCCAGCGAACGGGGATCCATCAGAAAGCAGTGCTTGAGCAGCTCGTCGGTCTTCGAGAACTCCTTGAGCTGGAAGTAGAGCTGCATTTTCATCGTGTTGATCTGACGCTTGAGCATCGGGTTCCACTTGTACCAGGGGGCGAAACGCTCCGTCTCCTGCAGGGTTTTGCGGATGGCGTCGTTCTGCATTTTTTCCAGAATCTGCTGCGCCATGCGCAGGTTGCCCGGGGGACGCTGCTGAAACTGCTGCATCTGGCGGTTGATTTTTACCTGCGCCTCCTGCATGATGGCCTGGAGCGACTGCTGAATCGCATTCACTTTGCGCCGGATCGCCAGCCCGATGAGGAACTGGACGATGAGGAACGTGCCCACCATGCAGACGATTCCCCAGCCGGTGCCGAGATCGCGCGAAGTGATCATGCCGATGATGATTCCGGCGATAATGGAGAGAATGATACTGAGCATATCGATCGAATTCCTCTCTTATTTCCGTCGCTTGCGCTGTTTCTGGCGCTCTTTGCGGGCGAGTTTTGCGAGTCGTTTCTTGCGGTCCTGCTCTTTTTTCGAGATCGGGGCGGGGCCGCCGAGCAGTCCGCCGAAGGTGCCGGGCGCCGGAGTTTCCGGAAGCGGAGCGCCGGACATCAATCGACCGAGCATTCCATTGTGCTTCATCATCTTGCGCATCGATTCAAACTGCTTGACCAGATTGCTGACCATTTCGATCGGCACGCCGGAACCGCGGGCGATTCGTTTTTTGCGCGAGAAGTCCATCAAGTCCGGATTGGAGCGCTCCTCGGGGGTCATCGAGAGGATCACTGCCTCCATTCTGGCGAAATGTCTGGGGTCGAGTCCGGAGAGCGCACCGGCGATCTGGCGGCCGCCGGGCAGGAATTTGAGGATGTTCTCCATGCCGCCGAGTTTGCTGATCTGACGGAACTGCGTGAGAAAATCGTTGTAGTCGAACTTGTTCGCCCGCAGCTTTTCCTGAAGTTTCTTCGCCTCTTCCTCGTCGATTTCCGCGGCGGCCTTCTCCACGAGGGAGACCACGTCGCCCATGCCGAGAATGCGCCCGGCCATCCGTTCCGGATAAAATACTTCGAGGCTGTCGAGTTTTTCGCCGAGACCGACGAATTTGACCGGCCGGCCGGTCACTTTGCGGATGGAGAGCGCCGCACCGCCGCGGGCGTCGCCGTCGAGTTTGGTCAGGATGAAACCGGTGAGATCGAGCGCCTGATGGAAGTGTTCCGCCACGGAGACCGCCTCCTGACCGAGTGCGGCATCGGCGACCAGCAGCACCTCGTCCGGGTGGACCGCCTGCCGGATGCGCACCAGCTCCTGTACCATGGTGTCGTCGATCTGGAGCCGCCCCGCGGTATCGATGATGACCACGTCGCACCCCTCTTTGCGCCCGACCTGTTCGACCGCGTTCAACGCGATGGCGGCGACGTTGACGCTGGTGCGTTCGGTGTAGACCGGCACGTTGATTTCACGGCCGATGATTTCGAGCTGATCGATCGCGGCGGGGCGGTAGACGTCGCCGGCGACCAGCAGCACCTTCTTGCCGTCGCGGCGGAGCTTCAAGGCGAGCTTGCCCGCCGTGGTGGTCTTGCCGCTGCCGTGCAGACCGACCAGCATGATGACGGTCGGTTTCGATTTGAATTCCAGTTCGGATGCGTCGTCGCCGAGCAGTTCGACCAGCTTGTCGTGGACGATCTTCACCACCTGCTGCCCGGGTGAGACGCTGCGCACCACATCGCGGCCGATGCATTCGGCCTTGACCCCCTCGATGAACTCGGAGGCAATGTTGATGTTGACGTCCGCCTCGAGCAGGGCAAGACGGATTTCGCGCATCGCATCTGCGATGTTCGCTTCGGTGAGCGTACTCTGCCCGCGAAGCTTGCGGAATACGTCGTGCAGTTTGTCACTCAGTGATTCAAACATCTTTTCCTTTTAACCTTATAATTGTCCCATATGAAATAAATCATTTTTTAATATACCGTCTGCGACGGTGAACTTCAAGAGTTGCTTTGAAAATTCACGCTTTTCAGTTGCTTTTGCCGCGACTTCATGGTAAATTATGGAAATTCGATTCACCGAAACAACCAGGAGAATTCTGAAAATGCGCAGCGATACCATGAAGAAGGGGCTCGAACGCGCCCCGCACCGCGCCCTGATGCGCGCCACCGGTATTACCACCGAAGAGATCAAACGGCCGTTCATCGGCGTCTGCAACTCCTACACCAATATCGTTCCCGGCCATTGCCACCTGAAGAAGGTCGGCGAGATCATCTGCGACGCGATCCGCGAAGCCGGCGGCGTGCCGTATGAGTTCAACACCATCGCGGTGTGCGACGGCATCGCCATGGGCCACAAGGGGATGAAATACTCCCTGGCCAGCCGCGAAATCATCGCCGACAGCGTCGAAACCATGGGGACGGCTCATCCGTTCGACGCGATGATCTGCATCCCGAACTGCGACAAGGTGGTGCCGGGCATGCTGATGGGCGCGATGCGGCTGAACATCCCGACCATCTTCGCCTCCGGCGGTCCGATGCGGGCCGGGAAGCCGCAGACGCCGGGCGGGCCGGACACCGACCTCATTTCGATTTTTGAAGGCGTCGCGGCAAACCGGATCGGCAAACTCAGCGACGAAGGGCTCGAGGAGCTCGAATGCACCGCCTGTCCCGGACCCGGCTCCTGCTCGGGCATGTTCACCGCGAACAGTATGAACTGCCTCTGCGAGGCGCTCGGCATCGCACTGCCCGGCAACGGCACCATCGCGGCCGACTCGCCGGAGCGGGTGGAGTTCTGGAAGCGCGCGGCGCGCCGCGCGGTCGAACTGGCCAAGATGGAGAATCCGCCGACGGCGAAGGATTTCGCCACGCCGACCGCGTTCCAGAATGCACTGGTGCTCGACATGGCGATGGGCGGCTCCTCCAATACGGTGCTTCACACGCTCGCCATCGCGAACGAAGCCGGGACGAAACTCGACCTGCGCAAGCTCGACGAGATCTCGGCCCGCACGCCGAATATCTGCAAACTCGCCCCGTCGGTGCAGTATCACATCGTCGAGGACTGCGGCCGGGTCGGCGGCATCATGGCGATTTTGAAAGAGATCAGCAAGATTCCGGGGCTGCTTGACGGCAGTGCCCCGACGGTCTCCGGCAAGACGCTGGCGGAGGAGTACTCGACGGCGCCTGATCCGGACGGCACGATCATCCGGCCGCTCTCGAATCCCTACAGCGAGAAGGGCGGTCTCGCGATCCTCTTCGGCAACCTGGCCGAAAAGGGATGCGTGGTCAAGGCGGCCGGCGTCGCAAAGGCGATGCTGACCCACAAGGGCCCGGCGGTGATCTTCGACAGCGAGGAGGAGGCCGGCGAAGGCATCCTCGCGGGCAAGGTCAAGGCGGGCGACGTGGTGGTGATCCGCTACGAAGGGCCGAAGGGCGGCCCGGGGATGCAGGAGATGCTCGCTCCGACCAGTTACATCATGGGGCGCGGGCTCGGTGAGAGCGTCGCACTGGTGACGGACGGCCGCTTCTCCGGCGGCACCCGCGGCGCCTGCATCGGTCATGTGAGTCCGGAGGCCGCCGCGGGCGGTCTGATCGCTCTGGTCGAGCCCGGCGACATCATCGAGATCGACATTCCGAACCGGAGCATCCGGCTCGACGTGCCGGACGAGGTGATCGCCGAGCGGCGGAAAAACTGGAAGCCGCGGGAGCCGAAGATCCGGACTGGATATCTGGCGAAGTACGCCGCGCTGGCCACCAGCGCCGATACCGGCGGCGTGCTCCGGGTTCAGAAGTAAACCGTGTCGTTTGTTTCGCGGGAGCGGGGGAACCGCTCCCGCGTTTTTTCTTTCTACTGGATCCTTCAGAAACAGACCGCCGGATAGCGGGAGGAATCCTTGTTCAGCATGCCGGGAGAGGCGGAAATCGCACTTTCCCGGCATGTTCCGTCATTGTCGTTGACCAGGAAACTGAGGTGGAATCCTTCTTCGCCGATCTCCTGCGTCAGCCCGATGGCGCGGAAGGGGATGACCGCTTCGTAGACGGTTTCGCCGGCGGATTCATTTCTCCGGGTGGAGAGGCGAATCTGAAGGAGACTTTTTGCCGGATCGTACCCTTCCGGATGGAGCCAGACGAAACATTCGGGTTTCTCGTCGGCGAGGCGGGTGAAGCCGAATTCCCACTGACCGTTCTGGCGCGGCAGCCGCAGGCCGAGCTGGACGTTGTCCCCCTGCCACACATCCCGGCCGGAAACGGGCTGGTGATGGATGTCGTCGCGCACGATCATCCGGAGCCGCAGTTCACGGTTGCCGCGGGCGAGGAAGAGTTCGGCGCTCAGGTCCGCCGGTCCCTTCCACTGGAGGTGGGCCGTCGCATCTTCGACCGAAACGAAGGAGGTCACCTGTTCCGGCCGGTTCACGCGGAACTGCGGCTCCCGGCTGAAGGCGCCGGAGGGAATCGGAATGACGGTTTCGAGCGGCAGAGCAAGCGTGCCTTTCCAGATGGTTCCGGCGGAGACGTCGAGCGGCAGCGAATCGGCCCGGCAATTTTTGTCCGTCCGGAAGGCGAAGGAGAGCGAAACGTCCTCTCCCGGCGGAATCGTCACCGAACGGTTTGCCGGCGTAACCGCAAGTCCGGCCGCCGGCCGGAAGGTGAGGTCGAGTTTCAGCGGCGTCCGGGAGGGATTCCGGCATTCGACGACGCTCTTCACCTCCCGCCCCGGCTGAAGACGGAAGTTCGGGGCGAAACGGAGGAGTTCGCCCGCCGGTTCCGGAGGCGCCGGCTGCCCCTTCACCTGCAGAATGACCGGATGCCCGGTGGATTTCAGCAGGGCGATTCCACCGGAAACGGGGAGTTGCTCCCGGTTGCCCCAGAGGTCGATCCGGGTGGCTTCGCCGCGGATGCCGGTGAAGAGCAGCAGGGCATGCCGGTTGCGTTTCTCCAGCGGGGAGCAGGGAATCAGCCAGCTGCCGTCGGCGGCGCGGAAGAGGGGAGTGCTTTCGCTGTGGCGGAGCAATTTCGCCCCGCGGAAGTAACGGGCGAGCGTGTTGTAGGCGGCGTAGACCTTCTTGGGCTGAAAGTCCCAGGTGAGCATGCCGTAGTTCGCTTCGGGGTCGCCGGGATCCTCCTTGATGTTTCGCAGGTTGTACCAGTTGTAGCCTGCCGCGCCATTGTTCCAGGCGCAGAAGAGATTCAGAAAGAGCGTCTCGGCCTGATCCAGCTCGGAGATCTCTCCGAACGAGGCGAGGGCGGTTTCGTTGGAGTACCAGGGCGTGGTGTCGTTGAGCTCCTTGCGGAAACGGAGCAGGTTTTTTACGTAATATTCGCGGTAGCGTTCCGGGCGGGTGTGCATGTGCACGGCAAAGAGATCGTAGAGGCCGCGGCCGCCTTCGACGCATTTGCGCACATAGTGCGGATCGGCGGTCCGTTCCGGCGGATTGAGGTCGGGGGAGGCGAATCCAGCGCTGATGACGGTGATCCCGGGAACGGTTTCCCGCAATACCGAAGAGGTGATCTTCAGCAGTTGCAGATACTCCTCCGGCGGGAAGTTGGCGAAGCCGATGAGGTCGGGTTCGTTCCAGACCTCCGCGAACCGGAGGCTGGAGCGGTAGTGTTCGGAGACTTTCCGCACATATTCCTCCCAGAGCCGGTAGTCGGGGCGACGGCCGCGGGTACTGCTGCTCTTCACCGCCTGACGGTAGTCCGCCGCGACCGCCCAGGAGGGGAGATTGAGAAAGATGGGGGCGAATTCAATCTGATATTCCCGCAGAAGTTTTGCAATGTGATCATAGGTGCCGAAGGTCCACTCGCCGTGCCGCGGCTGAATCCGGTGTGATTCCAGTGAAACCCGCAGCAGTTTGGCGCCGCACAGTGCGGCGGCGCGCGCCATCCTCCGCCGCTCTTCGGCGGGGTAGCGCTGAAGGTGGGAACAGATGCCGAAGAGAAATCCGTCGACGCCGCCTTGTGTCGTTCCGGCGGGATCGAGCCGGGCGTAGCGCAATGTCTCGTGACGGAGCGAATCCTTCTCTTTCAGCGTGAGTTTGACGGTGTAGACGCCGAACCGTTCCGGAGGGGGGAGGGGGATGGCCTGTACGGCGGCTCCGGCGATCTGGAATTCGCCGCTCTTTTCCAGCAGGAGCCGGTCGTCCGGGTCGAACAGGCGGAGGGCGGCGGTGACGCTCCGGGGCGCGGTGCCGGGATTGCGCAGCTGGAGGCGGACCTGCTTCTCTTTGCCCGGCAGGACCAGCTGCAGTTCGTCACCGGTCTCCACCGACGCTTCCAGCGGAGCGGAAAGCGTGTGAATCATGAGTTTCCCCAGAACGATGGGGGCATCCTCCTTTGGCGGCCGGGAGTTGCAGACGACGCTCTGGAGCCGCAGCGGAAAGGCCGGAGGATGGAGCTTCCCCTGAATGGTCTTCGTGAGCTTCTGGTGATTCAGAGGAAAGCGGAGCGTCTCCCATCCTCCCTTCGCCCGGGGGAGCGGGGTGTAGAGCGAGGTGTATCGGCCGTTCCGGTCGGAGACGGTGACGGCGGCGCCGCCCGCGGCGGAACCTGTCGGGCGGTAAAGTTCCAGGGTGAGTTCCGCGCGGTCGAATTCCGGGAGTTCCAGTTTCTGCAACAGCCCGAGGGCGACCCGGGGAGAGGTGGGATCCTGCCGGCGGAGGGCGAGGCCCGGGCGGTCGTCGAAGGAACCGCACTGTGCCGTCACCGGCTTCGTGCCGAGCCGGGGATTGATTTCTGAATCGAGAAGGGTGCTGAAATCGACCAGCTCCCGCCCCGGCGGCTGTGCGACGGCGGAGGGGGCTTCCGGAGGGGTTCCGGGGGAGAGCTCCCAGGTCAGCTGCCCCAGTGCGGCGGATTCGATTCCCTGCGTCGCGGCATAGCTGCAGGTGACGCCTGCGATGCGGAGCGGAAAGTCCGGAATGCGGTTCTTCCTTTTCCCGCCCCAGACATTCCCCTGGATCGCTTTGGGGTCAAGAGTGAATTTTACCGTTTTCCAGCCGCTTTCTCCGGCGGGAAGCGGCGTGGTGAGCTGGAAGACCTCGTTGTCACGGTCGGCCAGCAGGAGACTTGCCCGGCGGACGGTTGACCCCTGCGGTCGGAAAAACTCCAGCGAGAACTCTGCGCGGTCGAACTCCGGTAGACGCGGAGAGCGTTTGCAGTTGAGGCTGAACCAGCGGGCCTCACCGCAGTTCCACTCCAGGAGGAGCGCCGGGCGGCCGCCGGCGGTGCCGGCTTCGACGCTCTGTCCTTTTGCCTGGAGCGGCAGGACAAGTTCCGTCGGAGACAGTTTGGCAAAGTCCAGCGTTCCGGCGGAGAGGCCGCAGGAAACGATGAGACAGGCGGAAAGAAAAGAACATTTCAAACGCATATGGCTTCTCCATTCATTGACGGATTACAACAGGTTGCCCACGCCGTTGATCGCGCCTCGCAAGGCACCGAATTCTTTGGTTTCCTGAGGCGAATGTGTGGCAGCATGCCCGTCGATAAAGACGATGTTGCTGTTGCCGGAGTGATGGAAGGAGATCGTTTCTTTGCCGATCGGATCACGCAGAGGGCACATCCAGCTGGCCAGCGGCGGGGAGAAGTTGAGGTTGACCGTGTCGGCGAAGTGGGGCAGTTGCGACGGCTTTTTGATGCCTGCGAGATGGAGGTAGAGGTCGCCGCCGTTGATGATTGCGAACCGGCCGAATCCCTGTTCCACCCAGAATTTATGATGATCTTCCCAGGCGATGTAGTTGTGGCCGTAGGTGCGCCACTGTGGTGCGCTGTTGTTCATGGAGAGCTCTTTGAGGGTTGGGCAGAAGAGGAACGGTTCGCGAAGCGTTTTGACGTAACGGTAGTCGACCAGCCAGTTCGGCCATGGTTTGTTGTTTTGGCGGGTGATGCTGTAGTTGTTGTAGTCGTTCGCGTAAAAGTGCATGACCCGGGCGAGTTCCTTCTGATTGTTGAGGCAGTTGATGGTCCGGGCGCGGTCCCGTGCCTTGTTGAGCGCCGGCAGCAGCAGGGCCGCCAGAATCGCGATGATGGCGACGACGATCAGGAGTTCAATAAGCGTGAACATGGCGGAACGGAAACTCTGTTTCATAATTTCAACCTCCCTGTTGTGTCGTTTGGGCCGCAAATCGGCTTTTTTGATTGATGATTTTATATTTTT
>NZ_DBEXAY010000135.1:0-6223 GCF_048170485.1 Victivallis sp.
AGGCATATTTACCAGGATTCGCACAACTATAATCCAACTCAACGAAAAGGAAAAACCGGAAATGGGTAATTTTAAAAAACAATCAACTCAGGCTCAAATAGGGTGGTTAGAATGACGATTTCAAAGAATTATGGGACGGCAGTGTAAAAAAATCATGGTTCCGTCCATATAAAAAGCGCTTTCCTTCCGGTATAATATACATATATGACCTGCTCATGTCAAAAGAAAAACGGAGGAAACAATGTTCAACGGTCTCGGCATGAATCCCGGCAATCTCTCCCGTCTGTCCCGCGCGAAAAGCCGCTCCATCTCACCGGAAAATCCGACCGGAGCCGCGGGCGGCGGGGCCCGGGCCGTCGAAGGAACCGGCTCCTGCGCCGCACGGGATCTCGGCCCCGGCTGGAAAATCTCGCCCTCCCTCAACATTGCCCCGGGGGAGACGCTGACGCTGGCGGATATCGAGGGTTCGGGCGCGATTCAACAGATCTGGATGACGCTTCGCGGCGGCGATGAGACCTTCCGCAGTGCCATTCTCCGCTTTTACTGGGACAATCAGGAGCAGCCTTCGGTCGAAGTTCCCGCCGGAGATTTTTTCTGTCACGGAATGGGCGGCGATTTCTTCCAGCTGTCGAGCCTGATGGTCTGCCACAATCCGGGGAGCGCCTTCAACTGCTACTGGGAGATGCCTTTCCGCACCCGCTGCCGGATTACGCTGGAGAACCGCCATGCCGAACCGATGGTGATCTACTATCAGATCAACTATACGCTGACCGAAGTGCCGGAGGAGTGCGCCTATTTCCACGCGCAGTTCCGGCGCAGCAATCCATTGCCCGAGAAAGAGGTGCACACGCTGCTCGACGACATCTACGGCGCCGGACACTACGTCGGAACCTATCTTGTGTGGGGGACGCACAGCAGCGGCTGGTGGGGCGAGGGGGAGATCAAGTTCTACCTCGATGACGACGGGGAATACCCCACCATCTGCGGCACCGGCACCGAGGATTACTTCTGCGGCTCCTACAACTTTGAAAACCGCCAGACCCGCCGCTATCAGACCTTCTGCACGCCCTATTCCGGCCTGCCGCAGGTGATCGAACCGGATGGGCTGTATCGCTCTCAGCAGCGCTTCGGGCTCTACCGCTGGCATATCACCGATCCGGTGCGGTTTGAATCGCAGCTGCGGGTCACGATTCAGGCGCTCGGCTGGCGTTCGGGCGGCCGTTACCTGCCGTTGCGCGACGACATCGCTTCGACGGTGTTCTGGTACCAGACACTGCCGACGGCGCCGTTCCCGAAACTGCCGACGGTGGACGAGCTGGAGCTCGTCTGACGGCAGAAGTTCCGGTTCGGCGGGAACCGTCGCACTCCCCGGGGAACGGCGTGTTTTCCGGAAAAAGATTTTGCGGTTTTCTCTTGAAAACGGAGGTTCTCCGGTGTATTTTCAAGAAATCATGCGATAGAAATCTGCACACCATTTCGGGGAGTTTTTTCGATGAATATTTCCGCCAACTGGATCTGGTCCGACGACGGGGACGGACGCGGCTATAATCTCTGTTCCATTTTCCGGCGGGATTTCCGTCTGGAGGCCGTTCCGGCCGACGCGCATCTCGCGGTCTGCGCCGACAGCAGTTACCGGCTCAAGGTCAACGGGCAGTGGCTCGGCGACGGGCCGGGGCGCAGTTATCCCGGGCACACCCGGTACGATCTCTACGATCTTGCCGGCGTGCTCCGCAACGGGGCCAACCAGATCGAGGCGGTGGTCCGTTACTTCGGTTGCGGCAACTTTCACCAGCTGCCGCAGCGGGCCGGATTTCTCGCCCAGCTGGAGATGACCATGGCAGATGGCGTGGTGGAGACGCTTGTCACCGATTCGAACTGGTTCGCCGCGCCGCTGCCGCAGTGGGTGGAGAATACGCCGCCGATCTCGATTCAGCAGCCGCCGTTCGAATGCTTCGATGCGTCGGTCCACCGGAATTTCGACTGGAAGAACGCTTCGATCGTCTGCGCCGCGGAGGCCGGACCGTGGAAAAATCTCGCACCGCGCGACTGTCCGCCGCTGACCCGGCGCGAGGCGCTGCTCCGCCGGGTCGAGAGCGCGCACCGGGTGATGCCGGAACTGGTCACGATCGGAATCGCTCCACAGCGGATTCTTTTCCCCGGAGATATTTCCGTTCAGACAACCAACATCCTGCCCTGTTTCGTCGCGTTCGAGGTCGATTCGCCGGAGGAGCAGGAGATTCCGATTGCGGCGCTCAACATTCAGGTTTCCGCGAACGGCGTCGTGGCGAAGGAGGGGCGGATTGAGCTGCGGCGCGGCCGGAACTTCCTGGTGTTCGGCGTGGACAATCTCTCCGGACACAGCAATTTTCAGGCGATCGGGTTCTATCCGGAATCCGGAATCGACCGCGGCCGCATTGCCAACTGCACCATTGCCGAACTGCGGGATCTGGCCGTACTGCTGCCGGATCTGCCTTTCCCCTGGGCCAGCACCGAATTTCAGACGCGCCGAAAGGCGTATGAAGAGGCACGGGCGAAGGCGCTCCGCTGCCGGAACTTCGAGGAGTTCCGCAAGCTCTGGCCGTCGGCCCGCCCGCTGAAGGAGGAGGAGCTGACCGACGCCGCCTGCCACTTCTCCTTTGAGTGCCGCCGGGCGGAGCAGTTGCACGCCGGCGATGTGGAACATCTGGAAAATCTGATCTATCCCGACGACCGCATGACGGTGATTCATCCGGTCGAAGGGCGGGATATCGAGCTTTGCTGCGATCTGGGCGAGGAGAACATCGGGTACTGGAACTTTGCGCTCGTCGCCCCCGCCGGGACGGTGGTCGATCTTTCGGTTTCGGAATACATCTCGGAAACCGGGCGGATTCAGCACACCGGTCTTCACTACCGCCATTCGATGCGTTACATCTGCCGCGAAGGGTGGAACCGCTTCACCAGTTTTCAGCGGCGGGGAGGGCGGTATCTCTTCGTCACGCTGCGCCGGATGACCGCTCCGGTACGGATTCAATCGTTGCGGCTGGTGGAATCGACCTACCCGGTGGTGGAGGAGGGGACGTTCCGCTGCAACGATCTCGAACTGGAGAAGGTCTACGAGATTTCGCGACGCACACTCAAACTGTGCATGGAGGACACCTTCACCGACTGCCCGCTGTACGAACAGACCCTCTGGGTGGGGGATGCCCGCAGTGAATCGCTGTTCGCGATGAGCTGTTTCGGCGCCTACGATCTGGTGCGGCGCTGCATCCGGCTGGCGGGGCAGTCGCTCGACCGGCTGCCGCTGGTCGGCAGTCAGGTGCCGTCGAGCTGGGACAACATCATTCCGGCGTGGAGTTTCATGTGGGTGATCTCCATATTCGACTACTACGAGGAGACGGGGGATCTTGAGTTTGTCCGCGAAGTCCGGCCGATGATGGCGAAGAACCTCGCCGGAGCTGAATCGATGATCGATTCCGGAACCGGTTTGTTCTCCTGCCCGGCCTGGAACCTCTTCGACTGGAGCCGGACGAAGTGCGAATTCCGGATCATGATCTACAACTCGCTTTTCCTCATCGGGGCGCTGGATGCGGCAATCAAGCTCGGGGAGGCGCTGGAGGAGCAGCCGGACGAGGTGGCGCACTGGCGGGAGTTCCGCGCCGCGCTGGCCGAAGCGGTCAACCGGGCGTGGGATGCACGCAAGCTCGCCTGGCCGGACTCCATCGATGAGAACGGCCGCCCCTCGGAGGATGTCAGCGTGCACACCAGTATGCTGGCGGTGATCTACGATGTGGCGTTGGCGGCGCATCAGGCGGAGGTGAGGACCAACGTGCTTTCGCCGCGTTCGGAGCTGATTCCGGTGGCGTCGCCTTTCGCATCGCTCTACTTTTACGAGGCGCTGGAGAAGCTGGGGGTGCCGGGGGAGATCGTCGATGCGATCCGGCGGGACTACCGGCCGATGCTGAGAGCCGGTGCGTCGACGGTATGGGAGACCTACGCGCGGGCGTTTTCGCACGTCGGCGACTTCCCGACCCGGAGCCACTGCCACGGCTGGTCGGCGGCGCCGCTCTACTATCTGCCCCGGCTGGTGCTGGGGATCGTGCCGGAGGGGATTGGCGGCCGGCGTTTCCGGATCAGTCCGCGGGTGAGCGGGCTGGAGTACGCCGCGGGAACCCGTCCGACCGTGCATGGCCGGATCGAAGTGCGCTGGGAGAAATCGGGCCGGTCACTGGCGATCCACGTCAAAGTTCCGGAAGGGGTCGAGGTGGAGTTTCAGGCCAACGACACGACCTGTGACATGGAGGTCACGCTGAACATCGTTCACAGCGCGCCGGGTTTGCCGTCGGCGTAGAGTTTTCTGCCCGGAATCAGTCCGCCGGAGCGGTGGCGTCCGGCGGAACTGCCGGCCGGAGGCGCGCTTTGCGCCGGGGCGGACGACGGTAGAGGATTCTGCCGGAGCGGCTGTGATCGATGCCGGAGGCGAAGAGCACGGCTTGAGAGGCGGCCACGGCGATATTCTGCGCGAGGATCTGGCGCCCTTCCTGCGTGGCGATGCTCTGCTGTTCCGCTTCGCGGGCGAGCCGGAAACTGCGGTCCTGCCCGAGGTAGACCAGCCCCCATCCGGAAGCGATTTCGTCGGGAGCGACGAGCCCTTCGGGCACGGCGAGATAGCAGAGGTCGGCCACACCGGTTCTCCGGATATGTTCGAGGCGGCTGCCTTGATGGAGTGCGTGGAGGAGTTTCTCCAACTTCCGGCGCAGTTTGCGGTATTCCGGATTCCGGCTGGAGGCGTAGTCCCACTGGCGGAATTCGCTGAAGAGATCGTCGGTGGAGCCGAGTTCCGGTTCGGTGCGGCGGATTTCCTCTTCGAGCCGTTCCTTTTCCTCGCGCAGGGCGTGAATTGCGGCGAGCCGGGCGTCACTGTCGGCGCAGTCGGAGAAGCAGTGTTCGAAGCGCTCATAAAGCACGACGACCGCAGTCCGTTCGACATTGCGGTAGCCGCGGCCTTCTCCCCGCCAGAAGCCGGCGGCCGTCACCTGATATTTCCGGAAGCGGGCCGGGACCTGAATGGCGACCGCATCCGGATTGAGCGAGGAGAGAAACCCCAGGGCAAGCTGTTGCAGTTCGGAGTGGGTCAGCCCGGACTTCGGTGCCGGCGGAGGAGTGACCGGCTCCGGAGAGATATCTTCCGGCGCCGGTTTTTGCGGCTCTGGCTCCGGGGCTGGTTCCGGCTCCGGCTCCGGTTCCGGCTGAAGAAAGCTGAAAAGATCAAGTTCCGAATCGTTGTCGTCCATGGAGAACTTCTGCCCGTTCTGGATTTCTGTTTTCTATTGACGGATATAAGATACCTCATCGCGATGGATTTTTCCAGTTTTCCGAATTAAAAAACGGCATGGAACAGCGGTTTTTCCGGAGAATCCGGCAGAAATACAAAAAACTTCGATCTTTTTTTATCGAATGAGTTGAAAAAATTTCGATCGATATTATATTGTGCATTAGATAATAAAATATCGATCTGACAGGATCGGGGTTGATTGAAGAGTTTCAGGTGAAAACCTGATGATAAGATTTCCCTTTTTCCCTTCTCCCGACCGGACGCTTTCCCGGCGTTCGGTTCCGTCCGCTTCTTCCCTGGGCGGACGGGCGCCGGCCGAATCCCCCCATACTTCGGCCGGCGTTTTTTTTACACTGCTAGGGGAATTTCCACGGCATTCCGGCCTTGTCACGTGCCCAAGCGCGGCAAGCGCCGCGAGTGGAATTTCCACCGCGCCCCGGCCTTCTCACGGGTACAAGCGCGGTAAGCGCCGCGAGCGCATGTGCGAGGACTGCTTTGCGTTTCGCAAAGCAGCAAGGAGCGATTGCGACGCAGTCGAACGGAGTCGAGCGGAGCCGCTCCGGCGACTGAGGAGTTGGCGGGCGAAGCCCGACAAGTAAGGCCCGCGAGGGCCGCGTGCGGATTCGTATCAACCGACTTGGGTTTTCTCACGGGCGGGGAGGTCTGGAGGGCGCCCGGCCCTCCAGCTCCCGCGAGCATCAACCCCTTGCGGAAGCTCGAATATCCGCCTCCGCCCCGACCGCGTTCCGCAGAAGCCGAGATTTTCCGCCCCCGGTACTGTCTTTCCGCGGCGAATCAGCTGACCGATTATGTGTACGACGAGACCGGGCTGCTGCGTGAAATACTGTCGAAATACCGTGGAGAGGAGAAGGTAGACCGGAAGATTGCCCGTGAGTATGACGCGCTGGACCG
>NZ_DBEXAY010000136.1:0-2818 GCF_048170485.1 Victivallis sp.
CAGGATGTTCCTATCATGAACGAACGTATCTGGCGGGTGGCGCTGGCCGGAAATCCCAATTGCGGCAAGACCACCATCTTCAACGCGCTGACTGGAACCAGGCAGCATGTCGGAAACTATCCGGGGGTTACCGTCGAACGGAAATGCGGAACCTGCCGGATTCAGGACCTTTCGGTGGAACTGGTTGACTTGCCTGGCATCTACAGCCTCTCCTCCTCGTCGCCGGAGGAGAAGGTGGCGTTCCGGGAGCTGTTGCACGGTGAGATCGATATGATTCTCAACGTGATCGACTCCAGCAACGCCCAGCGGAACCTCTACCTCACCACGCAGCTCGCCGAGCTGGATCTGCCGATGGTGCTGGTCTTCAATATGATCGATGACGCGGAAAAACGCGGGCTGGCATTTGATTTTGAAAAATTCAGCGGATTTTTCGGCGCTCCGGTCATCACGACGGTTGGATTTTCCGGGCAGGGGATCGACCAGTTGAGAGATATCATCTATCGCATTGCACATGAAGCGAATCCGCCACGTCCGGTCAAGCCGAAGTACGGGCCGAAAACTGATCAGGCAATCCGGGCTCTGACGGAGAAGATTCGCGAGTTGCAGCGCCCGGAGACGCGCCGGATTCCCGCCCGTTATTTTGCCATCAAGCTGTTGGAAAATGACAGTGAAATCTGTTCCCGGCCGGAGTTCGCCTCCCTGCTTCCTGAAGCGGAACAGTGGCGGCAGGCGATCACGACCCGCAACGGCCTGAACAGCGAGGTGCTGATGGCCGACTATCGTTACGGAGTCATCGCCGGTGCCTGCCGGGAGGCGATCCACGTCAGCAATGACGTGCGCCGCCAGCTGTCCGATTCGATCGACCGGGTGGTGACCAACCGCTTTTTCGGTGTGCCGATCTTTCTGCTGATGATGTATCTGGTGTTCATGTTTACCTTCGTGGTGGGGCAGTATCCGATGGACTGGCTGGAGGCGCTCTTCGGGGCGCTTGCGGACGGAATCAACGCCATCTGGCCGGCCGGGCAGGCGGAGTTTTTCCGGCGGTTGCTGGTGGAGGGAATCATCGGCGGCGTCGGCGGCGTGCTGGTCTTTCTGCCGAACATTCTGCTGCTCTTCATGGCGATCGCCTTCCTGGAGGGAACCGGTTACATGGCGCGGGCGGCATTTGTGATGGATGGATTCATGCATATGTTCGGATTGCACGGCAAGAGCTTCATCCCGATGCTGCTGGGGTTCGGCTGTTCCGTGCCGGCGATCATGGCGACCCGCACCATTGAATCCGAGCGGGATCGGCTCACGACGATCATGATCATCCCCTTCATGAGCTGCGGAGCCCGGTTGCCGATCTATTCTTTGATTATTCCGGCGTTTTTCGCGGTGCGGTATCAGGCGCTGATGATGTGGATCATGTATGTGATCGGTGTGGTGGTGGCTCTCTGCTGTGCATTGCTGCTCAAGTCCACCCTGTTCCGCGGGGAAGGGGAGGTGTTCGTCATGGAACTGCCGCCCTACCGGATGCCGACCCTCCGGAGTATCCTCATCCAAATGTGGGAGCGGGCGGTGATGTACCTGCACAAGGCGGGAACATTGATCCTCGGTGCCTCGGTCATCCTTTTCATCATCAATACATTCCCGGGAAAGACCGACTTCGGCGCGACCGGGGAGAAACTGGCCGCGGTGGAGCAGAGCACGACGCTTCCCGCCGCGGAGAAAGAAGCGGCGATTGCGGAACTGAACGGGGAAATCAAGGCGCAGAAGCTGGAGTACTCCACCGCCGGCCGGCTTGGCCGGGCGCTTTCGGTGGTCCTTTCGCCGATCGGATTTGACTGGAAGGTCAGCTCCGCGCTGATCGGCGCATTCGCCGCCAAAGAGGTATTTGTCGCCCAGCTGGGGGTGCTTTTCTCGATTGAGGACGCCGAGGCTTCCGCCGACAGTCTGCAAATGCGGCTCCGGCAGGCGTACACCCCGCTTCAGGCGTTCTGCATCATGCTCTTCTGTCTGCTGACGATCCCCTGTATGGCGACGGTGGCGATCGTCCGCAGAGAGACCAACTCCTGGAAGTTGACCTTTTTCCAGATGGGAATGTACACCGTGGTCGCCTACGGATTGACCTTCATCGCCTATCGGATTGGTCTGCTTCTCGGCATCGGCACCACATTCCTGAGTTGAACGATGGATTTTGAGCAACAGTTTGAAGAGGTGCGGCACCGGGTGAAAACAAAACTCGGCGTCGCCTCCGGCTGTCACGACTTCGACCACACGTTGCGGGTGCTCCACAACGCGGAACTGCTGGCGGAGAAACTGCCCGAGGCCGATCGGAAGATCGTCCGGCTGGCGGCGCTGCTGCACGATTTCGCCCGCCCGGAAGAGATGGCGTCGAAAGGGAAGATCTGCCATGCGCTGCTCGGCGCGGAGCTGGTCCGCCCGCTGCTGGCGGAGTGCGGTTTCTCCGGCGGAATGATCGAAGCGGTTTCGCAGGCGGTGCTGACCCACCGCTACCGGGCCGGGCGGCGTCCCGCCACTCTGGAGGCGGAGATCGTCTACGACGCGGACAAACTCGATTCGCTCGGCGCAGTCGGCATCGGGCGTGCCTTCCTCTTTGCCGGGCGAGAACATGCCCGGCTTCATAACACGGCCGAAGAGGCGCTCTCTTCGGAGGCGTACAGCCGGGAGGATACCGCCTACCGCGAGTATCTGGTGAAGCTTCGCAAACTGCCGGACTGCATGCTGACCGCTCCCGGGCGGCGGCTCGCGGCGGAGAGGGCCGCATTTATGAAGGAGTTCTTCGACCGGCTCAATGCCGAAACCGCGCTCTTCT
>NZ_DBEXAY010000137.1:0-3932 GCF_048170485.1 Victivallis sp.
CTTACTTGTCGGGCTTCGCCCGCCAACACCTCAGTCGCCGGAGCGGCTCCGCTCGACTCCGTTCGACTGCGTCGCAATCGCTCCTTGCTGCTTTGCGGAACGCAAAGCAGTTCTCTCACATGCGCTCGCGGCGCTGACCGCGCTTGTGCCCGTGCGCGGTCAAAGCCGGCCGCTCAGAGATAGCGGCGGAGGTAACGCCCGGTGTGAGAGCGCTTCACCTTCGCCACCTCCTCCGGCGTCCCGGCGGCGACGATCGTCCCTCCGCCATCGCCCCCTTCCGGGCCGAGGTCGAGCAGATAATCCGCCGTCTTGATCACATCCAGATTATGTTCGATCACAATCACCGTGTTGCCCATATCCCGCAGTTTGAACAGCACCTTGAGCAACTGGTCGATGTCAGCCAGATGCAGTCCGGTGGTCGGTTCGTCGAGAATGTAAACCGTATGGCCGCGCGGCACCCGCGCGAGTTCCGCCGCCAGTTTCACCCGCTGCGCCTCCCCGCCCGAAAGCGTGGTCGCCGGCTGCCCCAGCGTCACGTATCCCAGCCCGACTTCCTGTAAAGTCTTGAACTTGCGCGCAAGCGACGGAATCGCGCTGAAAAACTCCACCGCCTGATTCACCGTAAGATCAAGCACATCCGCAATGTTCTTCTTCTTATAGTGAACTCCCAGCGTCTCCTTGTTAAACCGCCTGCCGCCGCAGGCCGCACATTCAACGTACACGTCGGAAAGGAACTGCATCTCAATCTTCTTGATGCCGTCCCCCCGGCACTCCTCACAGCGCCCCCCCTTCACGTTGAAGCTGAACCGCCCCGGACCGTATCCGCGCACCTTCGACTCCGGCAGTTCCGAGAAGAGTTTCCGAATGCCTCCGAACGCATCGGTGTAGGTCGCCGGGTTCGAACGCGGCGTCCTGCCGATCGGGCTCTGGTCGATCACAATCGCCTTGTCGACGAACTCCAGCCCCTCCACCGCGCGGCACGGCCCCGGCGGCAGATCCTGAATTCCCTGGTGGGCGTTCAGGGCACGCACCAGAATCCCGTTGATGAGCGAACTCTTTCCCGAACCGGAAACCCCGGTGATGCAGGTAAAGGTGCCGAGCGGAATCTCCGCATCGATGTTGCGCAGATTGTTGTACCGCGCTCCGCGAATCACCAACTTGTGTCCATTCCCTTTCTGCCGCACGGCAGGCACTTCGATCTTACGCCGTCCGGCGAGAAAATCCGCCGTGAGCGAACGGGGGAAGTTGACCAGCTCCTTCGGCGTTCCCCACGCCACCAATTCGCCGCCGTGCACCCCTGCCCCCGGTCCGAGATCGAGCACATAATCGGCCCGCTCGATCGTGTCGAGGTCGTGTTCCACCACCAGAACGGTGTTGCCGATGTCGCGGAGTTTCTCCAGCGTCGCCAGCAGCCGGTCGTTGTCGCGCTGGTGCAGTCCGATCGAAGGTTCGTCGAGGATGTAGAGCACACCCACCAGGCCGCAGCCGAGCTGGGTGGCGAGCCGGATGCGCTGCGCCTCCCCGCCGGAAAGGGTACTGGAAACCCGGTTGAGCGTGAGATAGTTCAACCCCACATCGCAAAGAAAAGTCAGCCGACTGCGGATCTCCTTGAGCACATCTCCGGCGATGACCGCATGTTCCCCATCCAGCTTGAGATCGGTGACAAAATCCCGCGCGGCCGCCACGCTGAGCGCGTTGAAGCGGTCGATCGACAACCCTCCCACCGTCACCGCGAGGCTGACCGGATTCAGCCGCGCTCCGTGACAGGCGGGGCACTCCCGTGGACTCAGGTATGCGCTCAGCCGCTCCCGGACCGATTCGGACTCGGTTTCCACCATCCGGCGGCGCAGATTCTCCAGAATTCCCTCGAAGGGTTTGCTCCAGTGGAACTTCTTCCCGTGCATGTAGTAGTCGAATTCAAGCGGTTCTTCGCCGCTGCCGTACAACAGAATGTGCCGCGTCCGCTCGGAGAGTTTCTCGAACGGCGTGGAGAGCATATCCGGTTCATTCAGCCACTCGGCCAGCTTGCGCAACAGCAGATTGTAGTAGATGATGAGATGCCGCGGCCCGCGCCGCCACCCCGGAATCGCCCCGTTGCGGATCGACAGCGACGGATCCGGCACCACCTTGGCCGGATCCATCACCTGCTGAATTCCCAGCCCGTTGCAGGTGGTGCACGCCCCGTAAGGCGAGTTGAAGGAGAAATTGCGCGGCAGCAGTTCTCCGCACGAGATGCCGCAATCCGGACAGGCGAGGTTTTCGCTGAACTTCTCCTCGGAAAATCCGCCTGGCTTCCCGTTTTCGTCCGGCGGTTCCTCCAGCAGCACGTGGATGGTTCCGGAGCCGTGGCGCAGTGCGGTTTCCACCGAATCGGTCAGACGCGAAGCGTCAATTTTCCCGGTGACAAGCCGATCAACCACCGCTTCGATGGTATGGCGCTTATTCTTCTCCAACGCAGGGAGTTCCTCCTCTTCAAGCGGAAGAATCTTCCCGTCAATCCGCACCCGGATGAACCCCTCGGAGCGGATGGATTCGAGCACGTCGCGATGCTCCCCCTTGCGTCCGTTGACAAAAGGAGCGAGAATCATCATCTTCCGCCCCGCCGGCAGCGCCAGCAGTTGTTCGGCGATCGCCTGCGCCGACTGCGATTCGAGCACCCGGCCGCAGTGCGGGCAGTGCGCAATGCCGACGTGAGCGTAGAGAAGCCGCAGATAATCATAAATTTCGGTTACGGTCGCCACCGTCGAACGGGGCGTGCCGCCCGCGGTGCGCTGTTCGATGGCGATGGCGGGGGACAGTCCGTCAATGTGTTCGACCTTCGGCTTCTGGAGCCGGTCGAGAAACTGTCTGGCATAGGCGGAAAGGCTCTCGACGTAGCGCCGCTGCCCCTCCGCATAGAGGGTATCGAAGGCGAGCGAAGACTTTCCGGAACCGGAAAGTCCGGTGATCACCACGAGTTTATTGCGCGGAATCGTCACGTCGATGTTTTTGAGATTGTGCTGTGACGCGCCGCGGATATGGATCGATTCAAACATGATTTCGGAATTCCCTTTCGCAATGGCATTAATATACCACGTTTTCCGCGCTTTTCACGGTTGAAAAATCGCCGCAAATGAGATATTTTTATTCAGGCGGCGGAAAAATCCGCCGGACAGGGAGGATTTTTATGAAACATTCGTGTCTGGGAGCTGTGGCGGCACTGCTCCTCGTTTTCGTCGGGACTCCGGCACAGGCCGATGACGCCTTCGCCGGTTCAGGGGCAGGCCTTTTCAACACCTATGGGTTCGACACCGAAATCAGCAGTTCCTGGACGCCGTTCCAGCTGACGCTGGTGCCGTATCTCCAGTTTTTCCGCTCCGACGTCGAAGTGTGCGGGCTCAATCTGGCGGCGCTGCTGACCAATCAGTACCGCGCCTACGGGATTTCGATTGCACCCTTTGCGGCATGCAACGAGGTCGGCGGGCTGGAGGTGAAGGGATTCGGCGCGGCGGAGCGGAATCTCGGGTTTTCCATCGGGATTGTCTCCATCTTCGTCGAAAACCTCGGTGCGATGTTCGGCGTCGTCAACCTCTCCGGCGTGGATGCCGGCCGGTCAGCCGGCAATTCGTGGGGATGGCAGATCGGGCTCTACAACCACAATGAAAACCAGGGAGCGGTCCAGATTGGATTCTTGAACTACAACGCCCGCGCGGCGATTCCCTGGCTGCCCTTCTTCAACCTCTCCAACGAACTCGCCGACGACGTCAAAGCGGCGGCACAGGCGGCCGAACAATCCAGATAATCGCTCTCTTCACCTTACGTAACAGCATCCTTACGAGTCCCCTTCGCCGGATGGCAATGCCCGGCAGGGGGATCGTCTTCTCTTCGACCAGTTTTCACACCTTCATAACTGTCGTTTGCGACAGTTGGCCCCGTTCCTTCACAATTTTTTC
>NZ_DBEXAY010000138.1:0-9581 GCF_048170485.1 Victivallis sp.
CAGCCGAGTGTGCCGCACTCCTCCGCCGCCGCACTCCGCACCGGCACCCCCCGAAGGTCGGCCGTCAGCTGCAGCCAGAGCGCAGATTCCCCGCCGCCGCCTGTCACCCGGACCTCCTCCACCCGGCGTCCATGCCGCGCCAGCTCCTCCAGCGCGTCGCGGAAGTAGAGCGTGATCCCCTCAAGCGCCCCCTTGAGCAGCGATGCGCGCGTCTGGCTGAACTCCAGATCACAGAAGGTTCCGTGCCCCCCCGCGAAATAGTCCAGCGGTCCGGTTCCGGCAAAGAAGGGCAGGACGCAGGCGGTATCCTCCTCCTCCGGATCAATCTCGCCGAACATCGCATCGTACACCCCCTCCTCCGGCAGATCCCGGTAGAACTCGCGCCGCATCCAGTGAATCAGCGCTCCCCCAGAGGCGTGGTAGAGAAAACTGACAAACCGTCCCTCCTCCGGTCCCTCCTCGATGTTGAGTTTCAACGCCCGGTACGGCGAACCCGCTCCCGGCTCAGCGTGAACCAGCACCAGGCAGGCGAAGGTGCCCAGCCCGAGCATCGCGCCGTTCTCACGGTACGCACCGGCGCCGAGCGTGGCCGCGCACTGGTCGTGAGTGCCGGCCACAACCACCGTTTCCGGAGAGAGATTCAGCTCACGCGCGAGCTCCGGCCGGACCCGCCCGAGCGGCACGCCCGAACGGACAGGCGGCGGCAGTTTTCCGGATTCGATCCCGGAGGCGGCGGCGATGACGGAACTCCACTCGCCGGTTCCGGAATCATACCACAGCGTCCGTCCGGCCAGCGACCGGTTGAATCCCGCCCGCCCGCACAGTTGAAAACCGACCAGATCCGCCCACGGCAGAAAGAAGGCGGTATTACGCCAGAGTTCCGGCTGCGCCTCGCGCAGCCACAGCAAATTAGTCAGGGTGAAACCCGGCGCGGGCAGCAGACCGGTGATCCGATAGAGCACATCCGGCGAAATCCGCCTCATCAGATGCTCCAGAAAGCGGTCGCCCCGCGCATCCAGTCCGGTCACCGAATCCCCGAGAATGCGTCCCGCACCGTCGAACGGCACGACCGCCTCCCCCATCGACGCGGTGCAGAGCGCCCGGACCGGATCCTCCCCCGCCGCCGCGGCCGCTTCCGCGATCACTTCGCGAATCTTCCGCCAGACCTCCTCCGACGGCAGCACCACGCCGCCCGCCGCGTCACGGCGCAGTTCGTACCGGCGGCGGGCGCAGCGGATCATCACACCGTCGGTGCGGAACAGCGAGGCCTTGCAGCAGCTCGTGCCGATGTCGATTCCCAGCAGACTCATGACCGGCTCCGGGCGAAGTTGGCGTAATTGAGCGTCTCAAGCACTTCGAGCATCATCTCCGACGCCTTGTCGATGGAGTCGTAGAGATACTGCTTCGATTCGATCGCCTCAAACTCGTTGCCGCAGATGTTTTCGGCGTGTTCGAAGAGCCGGAACGCGGCGAACTTGCCCGCCTCGCGGGCGATCTTCGTCCACATGTTGACCCGCACCACGCCATCTCCGGCCAGATTTTCCATCTGGGAGCGGTTCAGCGACGAGGTCCCGTGCAGCACCAGCATCGGCCGCCCCAGCGCCGCGGTCAACGCCCGCGCCCGCCCGCGCAGATAGCGGACGTTGCCGCTGGTGGCGGACTGCTGTTCCGTTCCGAGATCGGCGACCAGAAAATCGATGCCGGTCTCCCGGACATACTCCGCCGCCAGTGCCGGATACGCATCCTCCGCCGTATCGCCGCGCCCCTCGTGCATGGCGGAAACGGTAAGCTCCTCCATGATCCCTTCGACCAGCAGCTCCCTGCCGTAGCGCTTTACGTAGTTGCGCGTCATCGCGATGTTTTCGTCTCGCGGATAAACCTGCGCGTCGAACATCGCAGAAGCGAGATATTTCGTCCCCTCGGTCAGCGCCCAGAGATCCCGCGACGGATCGGCATGATCGAGGTGCGGCAGCACCTGCACCCGGCCGTAGGGAGCATCCTTCGCTCCGCAGAGCAGCGCCAGATGCTCCATGATGCTGAGAAATCCGAGTTTCGCATCCCCGGCGCGGGTCACCCGCTGCGCCTGCGGCATGTACGGATAGTTGAAGGTCATCGCCACCGAAAGCGGAATCGATTCGATCTCATATTTGCGGCAGAACTTCTCCGCCGCGAGCAGAATCGCCTCGGTATTCCAGTGGCTGGCAGTACAGAAGATCGGCATCGACGCGCCGTGTTCCACGACCGAATCGAGCACCTTCCGCGCGGCGCGGCGTTCCGTGACCAGCGGCATGGCTCACCTCCGCATCCGGGATTCGATCGTCGCAAGATCCGGCGTGGCCGGATCGAACGCCACACTGAGATAGCGGCAGGCTTCGGCGAACACCGTCGCACAGCTCCCGTACGCTCCGGCGATGTGATGGATGTAGGGACCTCGGACCAGCTTCTCCTCCCAGAGCGGCCAGTCCTCCACTTCGACATAGCCGTAGGTTCCCTGGTTGAACGGTCCGTCGATCATCCGCCCCTCGCCGCAGAAGAGCGAATACTCCCCGCCGATGCCGTCGAAGCGGATCAGGCTCACATCACCGCCGCGCAGCTTCCACGAACAGACGCCGGGGGCGTGACTCGGCAGCACGAAATGACGATCCACCCGCCGCTCTCCGGCAGCCAGCTCCGGGGGGAACGGTCCACAGTGCCAGAGAAGTTCGGCGTTGTCGTTTTCCGGATGGCGGATCGTCAGGTCGGCGAGAAAGGTCGGCTGCGGCGTCAGCGTCGCACTCTGCAGCAGGAGAGAGCTGATCGCACCGTGAATGTCCGCCTCGCAGGCCAGCGGAAACCCTTCTCCCGCCAGCACTGCATTGACGAAACAGCTGCAGATGCCCATCTCCTCCTGCAGCGAGTCCCAGCATTGGATGGCCGCAGCGGCCAATTCCTCCTCGTTGCGCCACGCGTCGATCGCGAGCTTCAATGCGGCAAGCTGCTCGACCGTACCGTCGGCGCAGGCGGAGAAATCGGCGATTCCACGGAAACGCTCCGCCTCCGCCCTCCAGGCACCGCGCGGATCGGCCAGCAGCTTCTTCGCCGAACGGACCAGCGCGGAAAGGTCCAGCGGAATCGTCTGAATTCCAAACCGTTCCAGCAGCTCGCTCTCGTTGACGATCACCGAATAGAAATCACGCGGGCGGGTGCCGATCTGCCCGATCCGCGCCCCCCGGAACTGTTTCACCACATTCGCCGCAGCCAGAAAGTTGAGAAATCCACGTTCAAATACCGGGTCGTCCAGCGAGGAGTTGACGATATAGGTGAACGGAACGCCGAACCGCCGCAACACCTTCCCGGTGGCGAAAAGTCCGCACTGCGTGTCGCGCAGCCGGCTGCCGTCCGCCTCCGGAGCAGCGTCGCGCGGCCCCCACAGGAGAAGTGGACGACCGATCTCGCGGGCCGCCAGCGCCACAGCACCTTCGCTGCCGAAGTTGCAGTGCGGCGCGAACACCGCATCAACCTCCGCCGTCCGGAAGCGCCGCGCCGCCTCCAGCGCTTCGCGCTCGGTAATCAGCAGCGCCTCCTCGTTCAAGTTCTCCAGACCGACGATTTCAATCTCCGGTGCGAGCCGGCGGATCTTCTCCGCAATCAACGCCTTCTCCCGGTTCGACTCCTCCTTCGAAAAGAACACCCGCCGCGTCGGCAGAAATCCGAGTTTGAATTTTTCCCGCATCGTCCAATCCTCCATCGTTAATGGTTGGCACGTCACACCTGTCCTGTTAAACGAGTTAGATAAATCATCTCAAAAAAACTCTCGGTATAATCCCCCTTTCTTTTAAAACGTTCCATCTCAGGCTACTTGCTAATTATCGTGCGAATAAATAGTTGCTTTTTCAAGAAACAACGACCCGTTTCCGTGTCCTCGATGCGACGGTTTTGCGCCACGCATTCACACTTTCCGGCGGTGGGAAATTTCTGCATTTCAACGTACCGCACCGTCCCAGTCGTTCCGCTTTCTCCATGCCGAGCGGATGATAGGGTTCCAGCGTGACCTCCTCCACGCCAGAGAGACGCTCCGCCCAGCCGGCGATCGCGGCCAGATGTTCCGGCGAATCGTTGACGCCGGGCACCAGCGGACAACGGAGAAAAATCACAGCTCCCGCCTCATTCAGCCGGCAGAGATTTTCCAGAATCAGTTCGTTCTCCACCCCGGTCAGCTCCCGGTGGCGTATCGAATCGGCCGCTTTGAAGTCGTAGAGGAAAAGATCGATCAGCCCCAGAATTTCCCGGTACTCCTCCCACGGGGCGAAGCCGCAGGTGTCGAGCGCGGTCGAGATCTTCTCCGCCTTCGCCGCCGCCAGCAGTTCCCGGAGGAAGGGGAACTGCATCATCGGTTCGCCACCGGTCAGCGTAATTCCGCCGCCGGAGGCGCGGTAGAAGATGCGGTCAACCAGAATCTCCTCCATCAGCGCTTCGACGGAGGTTTCCCGCCCGATCACACCATCCCCGTCCGGCTCCGGCTCCGGAAGCCACGACTCCGGATTGTGACACCAGATGCACCGCAGCGGACACCCTTTGAAGAACACCGAGGTACGGATTCCCGGACCATCCTTGACCGAACCGCGTTTGACGTCGAACACCACGCCTCTCATGCGCGCCTCGTCATACCGCCTCACGGATCAGCCGGTCCACCACCAGCTGCCGGAACTCCCTCGAAAGCGAGGTGAAGTAGGCGCTGAATCCGGTGACCCGTACGATCAGGTCCGGATAAAGTTCCGGATTCGCATGCGCCGCCAGAATCTTCTCCGCATCGACGATATTGATGTTGATCAACGTTCCGCCGAGCTCGAAATGCGCCTCCATCAGCGCCATCAGATTCTCAACCGCCCGGTCGGTCTTCGCATAACCGATATCCAGCTCCAGCTGCCACGGTGCGGTATTGCCGTACCCCGGCTGCACCGAAGCGATCGCCCGCGCCATCGCGGTCAGCGCGTGGTCCTTGCGGAATCCGGGATTCGGATTGGCCCCGTGTGAAATCGGCGTATGCGCCCGGCGGCCGTTCGGCGTTGCGCCGACACTCTTGCCGAATCGGACGGTGTCCGCCCAGGAGAACCAGCCGGGTATCATCCGGTACCCCGCCGGAGTGCGCTTCCCGGCCACCTCCTGATCGAGGATCTCCGTGAGCCGCACCGCCCAGAAATCGCCGCGCCCCCCTCCCCGTCCGAACCGGTCGCCGGAAAGCAGTTTTTTCCGGAGCATCTCTCCGCCCGGCAGCTGAAAATCGGCCCGCAGCTGTTCCGCCAATTCGCTCCAGGAGACACTCTTCTCCTGCTCGACGAATTGTTCGATCGCGGCGAACGAGTCCGCAACCACCGCCAACCCGGCGCCGTCGAGAGCCATGTTGTAAAACTCCGCGCCGCCGTGAGAGACGTCAAGCCCCTTCTCCAGCGGCCCGTGCGAGAGCAGATTCAGCAGCAGTTCCGGTTCGTTCCGGTACTGGTGCGCCAGATGGAAGTCGATCCCTTTCATCACCGTTTCAACGGCGAGATGAAAATGGCGGATGTAGCACGCCTCCAGCTTCTTCAACGAAGGAGCCGCCTCTTCCGCCGTCTCCTGAAACGCCACTTCGAACACTTTGGCGATGTTGATCTTCACCACATCGTTGAGCGTGTATTCCAACCCGGGCAGACTCATCCAGTTGCAGCCGGTGGCAATCCGTTTGCGGGCGAGCGCGGCACTGTAGCCGTTCTTCATAAAGCCCGCCACCAGCGCCTTGTCGCCGGAGAAGCGCGGATAGCCAAGTTTGTTCTCCAGTAGGATCTCCACTCCGCGTCGGAACAGCCGCCGGTCCATGCCGTCGTGTACCCGGATGGTCAGATTACAGGAACTCTTCAGTTTCGCAGCCGCCTCCAGAATCAGGAACGACAACGGAGAAGCCATATCGCGTCCGTCTTCCCCGGGTCCACCGAGCTGGTAGTAGTGGGGATCATTCAGCAGCAGACAGAAAAGGTAGAACTCCGCATCCTCGTCATCGATCCGCCCGGCGGCGAGATCGCGTTCATAATAGGGCCGGAGCAGTTCGTCGAGCTGACCGCCCGCGCCGTCACGGTTGTAGGTGCGGCTCGCCATGTTGAACAAGGCGAGCCACTGGCACGCCTCGCGCAGCGTCTCCGGCGGTGCGGAGATCAGCCGGAAACAGACCTGCGCCATCTCGATGAGATTTTGCTTCCGCTCCCGATCGTACTCCGTCAACGCCCGGTCGCGGGCGGCAAGCGCCAGATGGCGGACCCAGCACTGAATCCCCTCGATCGCATCAATCTCCGCCTCAAAGAGCTCCTTCGCAACCGGATCGTGACCGAACTTCTCCAACGCGGTACGCGCTTTGTCGAGCAATCCGCCCCAGCCGAATGAGAGTCCGATTTCGTAATCCGGTGCGAAATGGGCGTCTTTGCCGATACCGCTGGTGATGTCGTACTTCTCCTGCAACGGTACCAGATCGGAGTAGTCGAACGCGAAATTCGAACGGTAAAGTTTGTATCCGAGCCGCATCCGCGAAAGCATGAACATCCAGCGTCCGGCAAGTGCGTCATCCGGGTCGATATAAACCGGATGGTTCTCCATCAGGTACCGGAAGTTCTTCCCCCACGCATATGCCCCGGCAAACGAACCGTTTTCATCCCGGACCGGCAGCTCGGGGACAAATCCTTCCGGCGGCAGGACGAGGCCGTAATCATCCTCATCCCGTGCGCCAAGTACGGCAAGTTTTTCCCTGGTCTGCTGGATCTTGCGCTCGACGAGGCGCGCCATCCGTTGCTGGTATCTCATGATTCTACTCCGCCTTCTTTTTCATCTCTTCCATGAGGTTGATGAGATTGAAGAGCATGCGCGGATGGTGGAACATCCCCGCCCAGCGCGTCCCCTTCATCGTCGAGGAGAGCGTGCCGTCACGGCGGAGATATTTGAAGATCTCGCCGTACTCGTGATCCGGGAAGTGCGAGTAGAAGTAAGTTTCGATTCTTTTGAACCACTCCAGATACCTCTCTTCTCCGGTCAGCGAATAGGCCAGCAGCGTCGCGTAGATCGCCTCGTTCTGCGGCCACCAGAGTTTGAGTTCATGCTCGTACTGATCCGGTTCGTGCCCCTCGGCCTCGTCGACGTTGCGGAAGTAGATGATCCCGCCGTACTCTTTATCCCAGCCCCACTCCAACGCCCAGTCCAGCGCCTGGAGCCCCTGCTTCATCAGCTCCGGATCGTGCTGGAACTTCGCCTCCTCCAGCGTGAACCAGCTGGTCTCGATGCTGTGCCCCGGATTGATCGTCCGCCCCTCCGGAGTCTCCAGGAAGGAGCCGTCGGCGTTGACGATCTCCAGCAGCGCCTTCTTCTCGTAATTCATGAAGGTGTCGTACACCTCTTTGAAACAGGTTTCGATGGTGCGGTCGTAGAGCGAGGTGTCGCCGCCGAGTTTCCGCATCAGGATGCTGGTGCAGCTGATGATCATCGGAATGTTGTGCGCCTTGACCTTGCGCGCCGGATAGAACTTCGACGGCAAAAGCTCCGGGTTGTAATAGTACATCATGATGGTCTTGTAGAGCTTCTCCGCCTTCTGCTTCCACTGCTCCTCTCCGGTGGCGAGAAAGAGCTGGATGTACGCCATCACCGTATAATGTTCGGTCACCACATAACGCCGTTTGCGTACCGGACGGCCGTCATCGGTCACTTCATAATAGGTCCGGCCGTCGCGGTCGTCAAAACAGTACTTTTCGATGAATTCGATGCCGTTCAACGCCAGCGCCAGCCATTCCGGGCGTTTCTCGATTTCGGTATAGGCGCGGGCGTACAGCAGCACCTGCCGTCCAAGCTGGCGTACGTTCTTGTCGGTGTGCAGCACCTTGCCGTCTCGCCCGAGATAGTTGTAGAATCCCCCGTGCACCCGGTCCGGCGAATGGGTCTGCCAGAACGGAATGACGTTGTTGACCAGTTCGTCACGGTAGCGGTCGATGTACGATTGGAGTTCCTGTTTTCGCATCTCATTCACCTTTCGTTTGGACATGCTATTAATTGTCATCGGTATCAAATATAGTATATCCGTTTTCCGAAAATAATCAAGAGGGGAAAGAGAAAAAAACTCCGGATTTTCATCGAAAACCGGCGGCAAGGTTGCAAAGTTCTCCGGGAAGCGGTATACTATAGCGGAAAACAATCCGGAAACAGCAGAAACGATGGTAACGATCAAGGATGTTGCCGAGAGAGCGGGCGTACCGGTGCGGATGGCCGCGCGGGCACTCTCCGGCACGACCCTCGGCAAACGGCGGGACGCGCGCGAACGGGCGGAACGGATTCGGCAGGCGGCGAAGGAACTGGGGTACTGCCCCTCGGAGATCGCCGTCTCGCTGACCCGCGGCCGGACCAGGACTCTGGGACTGCTGCTGCCGAGCCTGACCGACATGTTCTACGCGGCAGCCTCTGAAATCGCGATGGATGAAGCGGCGAAACAGGGATATTCGATCCTCATCCGGCTCTCCCGGTTCCATCCGGAACTCGCAGCGGAGAGCATCGGGCGTTTTCGTTCCTCGCGGGTGGACGGCATCCTCTTCGGCGATGATTGCGGCGGGATTCCGGAGGAACTGCTGGAACTGCTCCGGCGGCAGAAGTTCCCCTTTCTCACCTTCGCCCACTCGAACAACGCGGGATTTTCCTCGGTGGCGCCGGATCACGCGGCGTCGATCCGCGCCGCGGTGGAGATGCTCGCCGGGAGGGGGCATTCCCGGATCGCCTTCGCGCACTTCCGGCGCAACTATCACAGCAATCAGATCGATGCGAAGCATTTCGAAGAGGCCTGTTCCGCCTGTGGCGTCGAAGCGGAACTCTGCTGGCAGGAGCGAA
The DNA here is from genome assembly GCF_048170485.1 of Victivallis sp. NCBI lineage: Bacteria > Pseudomonadati > Lentisphaerota > Lentisphaeria > Victivallales > Victivallaceae > Victivallis > Victivallis sp. The sequence goes on from NZ_DBEXAY010000138.1 coordinate 8,863, forward strand.
TCAATGAATATGCCGAACTTGCCGCAAAACGGCACGACGCGCTGCTGATCAACGGCAAGTATTCCATGCGGGCGTTTCTGGACAGTGTTCTGCCAGATGCGGATTACCATCCCGATCTGGTTGGCGTCTACAACGAATGGACCTGGGCGCAGGCGGCTTCCGGACAATTACTGGGCACCTTGATGGATCAGGCGGAACTCACCGTCCGGACCGCCGTGCAGACCTTGATCGCCCAGATTGACACCCGCGAAGTCCGGCAGATTGCGATTCCCGCCCGTTTCCTGCCGAAAGAGGAGTTCTCCTCCCTCCACGTGCGCGACCTGACCAGCCAGTACCTCACATACAGTGTTTAGGCCATGCACGATTATTTCCCTGGGGCGTCCCGAACTTCTTCTTTTAGATTGCAGCAAGCAGTAGCAACGCGCAAGGGTTGTATATATCGGATCTTAAAAATATATTCAATCGAACCACTTAAAATTCCAGCTTATAGATAAGAAACAAAAATACTTGTAGAATCTATTCAAACGTACTATATTACCAGTATGGAACTTCGAGATGCAAGAAAAATCAATTCAAAACAGTGCCGTCCCATAATTCTTTGAAATCGTCATTCTAACCACCCTATTTGAGCCTGAGTTGATTGTTTTTTAAAATTACCCATTTCCGGTTTTTCCTTTTCGTTGAGTTGGATTATAGTTGTGCGAATCCTGGTAAATATG
>NZ_DBEXAY010000139.1:0-10720 GCF_048170485.1 Victivallis sp.
GATACTTGTTGTTCCGGAAATATATTCAAAACATAAGGGGTATTCTGCGCCTCACCCCTAGGTTGGACAACTTTTATTAAAAGATTGGTGTAAAGACCCTTGGTTTACTATATCCCATTGTTTGCCGATTACAAGTTCCGAAATAGACTTCATCCGGCGTTCGATATTGGAGTGCCGAATGAATCCGCCTTGAGTTATAAAAATTCACATAATGCTGCACCCCGAAGCGGAGCTGCGGCAAGCTGACGTACTCTTTGATTTTGATGTCCTCATATTTCAATGCCCACCAGAAACGCTCCATTTTTGCATTATCCAAACATCGTCCCCGTCCGTCCATGCTGATCTGAATGCCATGGTTCCGAAGTTCCTCCACAAACTTCGAACTGGTAAACTGGCTCCCTTGATCCGAATTGAAAATCTCCGGTTTCCCATAGGAATCCACTGCCATTTTTAACGTTTCAACACAATGAAAAGCGTCCATTGTATTCACTACGTTGTAAGCCAAAACCTTGCGACTGAACCAGTCGACGATTCCTATCACAAATGCCCGATGTCCAGCGACCGCCGTGTAGGTAATGTCCATGCTCCATACTTGATTCGGACGTTCTATCTTGCATTTGCGCAGAAGATACGGGAATTTCTCATGTTCCGGATGAGGTTCCGAGGTATTGAAACGCGGACGTGGATAAACCGTCCGCAGATTCAAGCATTTCTGCAACCTGCGCACCCGTTTATGATTCACTCTGTACCCGCGGCGTTTCAGTTCAGCAGTCAAACGGGGAACTCCGTAAAAGGGCATCTCCATATAAATCTCCATCATTTCGTCCTTGACCCGCTCGTCGGAAGCTGTCCGGGAAATCTCTCTTTGGCTTTTGTAATAAAAGCTTGAATGAGGAACCTGAAGTAGCTTCAACTGACGATTCACGCTTAAAGCCGGATTCTGATCGCTTATTTGAGCTTTTCGGGATTCAAGCCGCAGGCCAAGGACACACTTCGTAAAAAGTCATTCTCGATTTCGAGGCGTCCGATTTTCTTCATCAGATCGTCCTCGGTATACGGCTTGTTTTCTTTCCGTTCGGCTTTGGACTGGAAAATCTCGGAAGCACCTCCCATGAGTTTCTTTTTCCACTGCTGAACCTGATTCGGATGAACCTGGTATTTCCCCGCGATCTCTGCCACAGTCAGTTCCCCGCGTAACGCTTCCAAGGCTACACGGCTTTTGAATTTTGAGTCATACGACTTTTTCATAAAACGCCCTCCTTTTCCAAGTTAATTTACGGGCATTTTACACCAAGTCAAGTTGTCCAGTTTTTGGGGCCAACCGCACATCGCACGCCTCTCCATTCTCAATGCTTCGCGTTTACGTTCCGCGCAATTTCAAAGAAGACGGTGTTGCCATCCCGGGAGGTATCGACGGAGAAGGTCGCCCAACCGTTCTCCACCCTGCCGGGAACGAGGACCACACCGCTTCGTTTCCCCTCGAGTGACAGCGGGTACAGGCGCAGTTCCGCCGCATTGGCGTGCCGGACCTTCACCGTGAACCGGGAGTTGCGCAGCAGCGCGGGAACCGTGCCGTAAGTCTCCACCCGGCACATCTCCTGATCGGCGAACTTCATACCGCTGTTCAACGCATTGGTCAGCCGGACCAGCAGCAGACGCCCGGCGTTCCGAATCGGCCGCAGGCCATCCATCGCAACCAGCGAGAGATTGCCGTCGCAATCGTGCGACACCACTTCAAAATCAGCCAGTTGCGCGACAGCGCCGGAGCGGCCGCACATCCCCTGCAGACGCGGGGTGTTGACCGTCATGAAGTTCCGGGAGTTCTCCAGATAGAGTTCGCCGGTCTCCGACTCGAACACCGTCCGCCCGTCGGAACGGTTTGCTTCTGACAGAAATCCCTTCCGGCGAAGCATGGCAACGAGCGGTTCCGACCCAGCGGAACTCCCGGCATCCTCGATGAACATCCCCTCCACCCGGATCCGGCCGCCCCCGCGGGAGGGGATCAGCACCTCGCGCGCCCCCGCGGGCGTCACCTCCTCCGGAGAATCCACGCTCTGCTGCGCATAACGGACCAGCAGCGAAAGCGAGGTGAGCTCCGGCGACTCCACCGCATTGGGATTGCGTTCGAAAACCGACTTCCGGTCCGCGATGACCCGGACCGCGTGCTCAGCCGGAGCAACGTCGCCGCGGATGAACATGCACCAGGTCAGCAGAAGCGACCCGTCGCTGAGCGGATCGGCAGAGGCGCGGAACGGCCGCATCATACCACCCCGCCACGGATTGGCGTCCGTCACGGAAGACCGCCGGACCGGTTCCGCCCAGAGCGTCAGCGCATCGACATCCTGAAACGCCGCATACGCCCCCATCGTGAAGGAACGTTCATAGCGATACCGGTTCCAGAACGGCTGGTCGTACTCCGTGCTGAGCACCGGTTTGCCGAAAATTCTTCCCTGGGTCAGGCTGCGGATGAAATAGGCGTTGGCGGCGATGCTGCTGGTCTGCCGGTTGTAACTGCCCCGGCCGGTGGCGGAGGTGTTCAGCGGGTGATCGTGATAGCTGTGCATCCCCACGTAGTCGCAGTCGCGCCGGACAAAATTGTAGAGCAGCGAAGTGACGAAATCGTAGTTGGTAAGATACGCCCGGACGCCGACTTCCCGGAGCGTCTGCCGGTAGAAGCGCAGAAGATCCCGGCTGACCTCATAGATGAATGCATTCACGTCATCATCCTTCTTCCGGATGGTAAAACAGGGAATCTCCTCAAATCCGGCAAATCGGCTCTTGTGCTCCGCATTGTACGCCTCGATGGTCCGATAGCGTTTCCGGAGGAACTCCCGCCACGGGCCGACGGTCAGCGCCTGATTCTGCGGCGTGATGTCGCGATAGTTGAAAGCAAACTCCTGCTCGTTGTATCCTTCGAGCAGCAGCAGGGCCGGATCCTCCTTCAACTTCACGCCGGTGTATGGATTGACCCGGTCGAAAAGCCGTTTCACCCCCGCCTTCCAGTTCTCCCGGGCCTGAGGGGAAAAATAGAGGGCGTAGCGCATGTCCATGTGGTTGCGGTTATCGAACCGTTCGGGGTTTCCCCAGCGGTCGAACGGCCGGGGGAAAAAGCCGTACTGCGACTCCATCACATTCATCATGATGTAGATCCCGTTCTCCCGGCAGAGCTTTACCAGATAGTCGAAGTTGTCCAGCGCCAGCGTGTTGAACCCCGCCGGAGTGCCGGAAGCGTACATCAATGCATTGTTGATGTGAATGCGGATCATGTTGAAGCCGTGCCGCACCAGATCGCCGACATACACCTCCAGCAGACCGCGGCTGCCCAGATTGGTGGGGAATCCCAGGTTCATCGTATCCGGGGAACAGAAAAAACGAATGCGCCGCGAAGGCTCTTTCGCGTAGACGAACCGCCCGTCGCGAATGACCACCCGGGTCTCCTCGCTGATTTTCCGGCGTTCCATCCGGCCGGAGAGATCCAGAATCGAACCGGGTTCCCGCAGATGAAGGTTGGAAAAGCGCAGCGGTTTCCCCCACTCCGCCCCCTCCCGGATCGTCAGCGGCTTCGGCAAAGGGGCGGATTCCGGCTCGAACTTCCGCTCCGACAGCGTCGCGCCGCAGAGAATCCAGGTCGTCTCCCCGCCCTCCGGCTGAAACGAGACGGCGGAAACCGACTCCTCCGGAAGCTCTAAACGGGTCACATACAGAACCCGCACAGAGCCGTCCGGCAGTTTCACCCGCAGCGCATCCCCGGCATTCGGCACCGCTTTGCCCCCCCACCAGTCGCCGACATCGCGCCCGTCCGTCACCGGAATCTCGCGCCGGCCGCCGGGAGTCTGCAGCAGAATCCGCCCGATTACGCCGCTCCCCTTCGCGTAGGAGAGCGCGTGGAGCAAATAGAGATACCGGGCCTTGACCGGCGTCGGGAAAGCGAACTCCACCCCGGCGCTCCCCGCCGGATTGTGCCGGGATTTCATCACGACAATGGAGGGAATCTGCCGGTTCCACAGTTCGGTAAGAAAGAACGGCACGCCGGCAACGTGGCTCTGCTGCCGCAGGCGGGAGAGGAAGCCCCGTCCATCCCGCCCCGGCCCCTGATCGGTCCAGCCGCCCCGGCCGTCTCCGGCGGTCTCATCCAGCCAGGCCCGGTTGCCGGAACGGAAAAGCGGCAGAGCGTTCCCCAGGATCTCGACGTTGAGATTCCGCACTTCGAAACAGCCTCCCGCACGCTGAAAGCCGATCAGCAGCGTGATCGACTCCGCCTCGAAACCGACCTCCGCCGGAAAGGAGAAGCGCTTCCAGGCGGTATCTCCGGGCGTCACGAAGGCGCCGAAATAGGAGTCCCCCCCTCCCCGCTTCCGCACGATCAATTGAACCATGCCCTGTTTTTTCCCCAACGCGGGCACCGAATCAATCCAGCGGAACTCGCCGGAGACCTCCAGCAGTTTCCCGGCATACCGCGAAATCTCCAGATTCCGCCGGATGTCGGTGCGGAACCAGCTGGCAGCATCGGGCAGCCGCGTCGCCGTGCACCGCACGGTATGACCGCTCCAGACAAATCCCTCCCGCCCGGAGAAATCTCCGGCGAACCCCGATCCCCCCGCCGCCAGCAGGAAGACGGCAAGCAAAAGCGAAATTTTTTTCACGTCCATTCCTTTCTTCAATGATTATGCATTGCGTTCTTTTCGAGCGGGTTCCAGCAGATATTCTCCGGGCGGAAGCAGAAATTCCCCTGCTTCGGCGAAATACTCCCGCCCCGTCCGCCGGCAGGTGCACCGTACCGTTTCAAACAGCGAAAAACGAAGCCGCAGCGGCCGCTCCGACAGCTGGGAAACCGGCAGCTCCCGGAGGCAGCTCACAAAGCGGTTCGCCATCGAGAGAAACGCCCGCCCCCGTGCCGGTTCCCGCAGGTAGCGCTGTTCCGGAAACAGAGAAAGTTCCCATCGGTTCCCGTCCGTGGAATGCAGCACGTAAAGGCCGTTCCCGTCACAGGAGACCAGCGGCGAAGAGCCGCGACCGCAGACCAGCCGAAGCGCCGCCGGGTCGACCGGCGGAGCGGAGCAATCTCCGCTGTGGCAATAGCTCGCCCGGTCGCGGTAGAGAACCCGGTCCCCCTCCCGCCGGATGAGGAAGTTCTCCGAGCTCCACTCCTCCGGAGTCCGGCACAGATTCCCGTTCCGGCAATGCCGGAAAATCTCCCCCGCCGCGCGGAATGCCGCCGCCCGTGCCGGTGTGTGCGCGATGTTGAGATAGTGGACCAACCAGCCGGGATTCCACGCCGCCACCGCCGACGGCGTGTAGGTAAAATAGGCCGCCAGCTGAATGCCGTTCGCGGCGTACATTGCGGCCAGCGCGGCCAGCGGATATCCATTCAACGTGCAGCTGGCGTCGAACTCGTAGGCGATGCACGGTCGTTTCGTTGTCCGGGCGGCCAGCCGTTCGAAATGCCGGTCGGCCAGTGCCAGATGATTTGCGTCATCGGTATTGACACTGTCGAAGCCGTGGGCGTTGAGGTAGTTCCCGACGCTCTGCGTTTCGAACCAGGGGGAGGAGTCCAGCAGTTCGCGGAGCGCCTCCGGCGGCGCCCCGTTGTAGGAGTAGAACTGGCTGTTCAGCACCGATCCCTGAAAATAGTCGTTCGACATGCCCCAGAACCGACGGAAATAGTGTTCGGTCATCTGCCGCAGAAAGCGCCCGAACGCCTCCTCCTCCGTCACCGCTTCCGGCAGTTCGGCGCGGAAGGCGCGGAAACGCTCCTGAAATTCCCGCCGCAGGGGACCGCGCGACCAAATCGCCTCGATCATGTTCTCCGCGGTGATCCGCGGCTCGGGGGAAAGCAGGCGCCGGTCGGGGAACTGCATTTCGTTGACCAGCTCCCAGACCACCAGATTGCGATATTCCCGCAGGAGTTTCCCGCTGAAGGCGTTGCGGTGGGCGAACAGCGACCGGAAATACCGCTCCTGGCAGGCGAGTGCCTCCGGATGCCACAACAGAGCGTCGATCGAATAGAAGTTGGTGAAGCCGAACGCCTCCTGCGCCCCGATGTTCCAGTAGGCGTAGAGCCGCTCCTGTTCGAGCTGATTCTGCACCGAGTTCCAGTAGGAAATCGGCGCGATCATCAGAAAAATATTGCGCTTTTCACACTGGTCCATCAAGTAATCGAACACCCGCAGATTGGCGTTTTCCACCAGGTTTCCGGCGGGATCGGTGATCTCCCGCTCGTACATGTGGAGGCGGAGAAAATCCACGCCGAGCAGCTGGAGATGATCCAGATCCTCATCCACGGCCCGCAGGTGCTCCTTCCCCAGTTCGGCAATGTTGTAGAAGTTGTGGTTGAACGGTGCGTAGTAGTTGACCCCCCAGAGCGTGACATAACGCCCGCGGGCGTCGCGGATCTCCCCCCCGCTGACATGGAAGGGAGGCACAAAAGAAGAGCTGTCCATCTTGATTCCCTGATTTCTTACAGTTAGTAGAGCAGTTGAGCGCCGTTGACGGCAAAATGCTGAATGATTCCCCCATGAGCGACCCGGAAGCCGGCGAGATCGAGCGTGGAGCAGTGGCCGTCGGCATAAGCGACGCAGCCGGTGTTCCGATGGTGCAGACTCACCGAAATATCCTTGACCGATTTGCGCGGATAAACATGGAAGTACGGCGCGCCGACCGGCGTGGAAGTTCCGCTGATCCGCACCGTGTCGGTGAGCAATACGAATTCCGACGGATGTTTCAGGATGCCGACCCGGTTGTACTGGATCAACCGCCCCTCTTCGGTCACGGAGAACGCGGTCCCGAAACGATCGAAAAAGTCCGGCAGAGAAGAGGCGTAAGCCGCATCCACCAGCTCCATCATCCCGTAACTGATCACCGGGCGGTAGTAGTCGTGCGACGGACTTTTTTCATACCGGTCCGTCTGCTCCGGGCACACCATCAGCCGGATGCACGCCGCCGGATTCGCCGGATCAACCGAAAGATACTTCTGGAACATCAATACCCACGGCCAGTAACGGGAGGAGGCGTTGAATTCCTCACTGCGGCGGTTGTCGTCGATCAGCACATAGCCGGCGTTGTCGTTCATGTACATGGTCTGCGCCTTGACGATCTGCGACTGATTCCCGGTACAGGCGATTCTCCGGGCGGTCGAACGTGCCTTGTTCAGCGCAGGCAGCAGCATGCCGGCCAGAATCGCAATGATCGCGATAACTATTAAAAGTTCAATAAGAGTAAATGTTTTCCCCGTTGTTTTCATACCGTCTCCTGTTTTGCCTTGACCTTTGTTTTTTCTTTTACGGATCCCCGTGTGACAAGATGGGGAGCCACCCGGGTTGCGAACGGCCCGTGATGCAGCAGCAGCGGACGCTTGGTGATGTAATACTCCGCCAGATCGATCACCTGCGGAATGCTGAATTCAATCGCATCGACGGGAGGAAAACTCTTCAGATATGCTTCATCCGGGCCGTCGTAGACCAGAAGCGAGACCTCATCCGGAACCCGCACGCCCCGCTCCGTCAGCAACTGATGGAGACGGTCACCGAGTTGGCCGCAGGTGGCGAAAAAGGCCTCGGGCAGCGGCTGAAGCGCCTCCGATACATCATGACTGGAGTTCCGGATGAAACAGCGGCGGCACGCCCCGTCCGGATGGTCGCGCAGAAATTCATCCATAAACGCATCGCCGCGGTTGCGATGGCCGCTTCGATGGTCGTAGGAGAGCATGCAGACGGAATGAATGCCGACGCGCCGCAGATGTCTGGCGGCGAGTTTTCCTCCGAGATAGTGGTCTTCGCCGAGCGTAATGTCTCCGCCGTGATTTCCGAAGAGATTGATCAAAACCGCCTCCGGATTGGCGTCGCGAATCCGGGTAATCCATTCCGCCGGAGGATCACTCAGCAGAACGACGGTGGACGCCTCTTCCACCGCACGAAGAAACTCCTGTCGCGCGGACTCCGGGGAGAGCGGAATGAGTTCGAAAATCCGCTGATCCAGCTGCCGGATCAGCCGCTCTGCAATCCGGCCCGACCACTCGAGCTCCGGCTGTTCGATAACGATCCGCTCACGGCCGATCCGGGCGCCGTCGAAGAAACCGTTCCGGCTCAGTGCGGCGATCACCCGGCGCCGGGTGACCGGCCGGACATTCGGCGCATTGTTCAGCACCCGGTATATGGTTTTCACGTGAAGCGACAGCTCCGCGGCGATATCCCGGTAGGTTTTCTTCATTTTCGGTTCGTCCTCGTTGTATTTTATAAAATTATACCAGAAACTCCTGCGGAAGTCAATCCAGACACTTCGTTTTTTCCTCCCGTGTCATGTCCATTTTGTGACATTGCCGCCGCGTTGACGAAAAAAACTGTTTGATTTCCGGCAAAGAAGCAATATATTGTCGCTCGGGTGGATGTTTTCCGCCGACAACCCGAAAACGAGAGGTGTATCGATGAAACGTTGGCTGCTGGCCGGAGCCGCAATGCTCACACTGGGAAACGCCGCGGAACCGGAGCTGTCGAGCTCCCGGTTCGGGGAATTCGAGGTTACCGCAATTCAGGACGCCGCCACGACGATGCGGCAGACGCTCTTCGCCGCCCTGCCGGAACAGGAGTTCCGCCGCCTGGCCGGCGGAGACGCGGCCCCCGCCTCAGTCAACGTCTTCCTGCTCAAACGCAACGGGAAACAGATCCTCGCCGACACCGGATACGGCGGCAGCCGGGGCGCTCTGACCGCCAGGCTTGGTCAACTTGATATCGCTCTGGAGAAGATCGACTTCATCCTGCTCACCCACATGCACGGCGACCACATCGGCGGATTGATCGACGCGGCCGGGAAAGCGGTTTTTCCGACCGCGACGCTCCTGGTCTCCGCGCCGGAGCTGGCCTTCTGGCAGAAGGCCTCCGGAAGCGGCGGGGAGCTTGCCAGGAAGGTGCTTGCGGCCTACGCGGGCCGGGTAAAATCGTTCCAATACGGCGATGAGGTGCTCCCCGGAATCCGGGCGCTCGACGCCGCCGGACACACGCCGGGGCACACCGTCTTCGACACCGGCTCGCTGCTGATCGTCGGCGACCTGCTCCATGCCGCAGCGATTCAGCTGCCGAAGCCGGAGCTCTGCGCCAGTTACGACATGGATCCGGAGAAATCGGTTCAGACGCGACGGCGCTTTCTGGATCTCGCCGCCGACGCGAAGCGCCCGCTTGCCGGAATGCATCTGCCGGCCCCCGGCATCGTGCACATCCACCGGAGCGGGAACGGCTACGCCGCCACCTCCCGCTGAACGGCGTTTTCCCCGGCCGCACTTGCCGCAGGCTTGAAAAGATGGTATATTATCGATTATGCTCTATTTCATCATCAGGCGCACTCTCTATTCCGTGCTGATTCTGCTCGGCGTGGTCCTACTGACGTTCCTCCTCTTCAACGTCGCGGCAGGAGACCCCGCCGCGGCGGTGCTGGGCAAAAACGCCCGTCCCGACGAGGTGGAATCCCTCCGGCGCGAACTTGGCGCCGATCTGCCGCTCTTCTTCGGCAGACGGTGTCTCACGGAGGCGTATCCCGCCTACGACCGGGCGGAACCCCTCCGGCCGGGGGCGGAACGCAAGGAAGGTGCGATCCTGCTGCATCGCAACTTCCCCGCGGATCAGCTGGTCATGCAAATCACGGACGCCCGGGGGAAAACCGTCGAAACCGCAGTGCCGGAAGAGGAGACGCTCTGCTTTGATGAGGCGGAAACGGAGCGGGTGGAGTTCTTCCGGCTCCAGTCCAATCCGTTCCGCACCCAGTTCTTCCGGGCGCTCGGGGAGATCGTCTCGTTCCACGCCGCCTTCCCCTATGTCAAAGTGCTCGACTTCGGCAAAACCCTCACCACACGGGAGCCGATCAGCCGGATTCTTCTGCGCGGTGTCTGGCCCTCGCTGCTGCTGATGGTTCCGATCTTTCTCGGGGAACTGGTCATCGGCGTGGCGCTCGCGCTCCTTGCCGCCGCCTTCAAAGACAGCTGGATCGACCGTGGCCTCGTGCTGATCTCCGTCGCCGGAATGAGCATCAGCTATCTGGTGGTCATCATCTTCGCGCAGTGGTTTCTCGGCTACTACTACGACCTCTTCCCGGTGTGGGGATTCGAAGGATGGCGGTCGCTCGGACTGCCGGTTCTGGTCGGCATCCTCTGCGGCATCGGCGGAAATGTCCGCTTCTATCGCACCGTCTTCGTCAATGAACTGCGGCGCGAATACCTCCGCACCGCGGCGGCAAAAGGCGCCTCGCCGCTGACCATTTACGGCCGTCACCTGCTGCGCAACGCCGCGATCCAGATCATCACCCGGGCCAGTGCAGCCCTGCCCTTCCTCTTCACCGGGAGCCTGCTGCTCGAATCGTTCTTCGGCATTCCCGGGCTGGGATTCGCCGGAGTGGACGCGCTCTACAACTCCGATCTGCAGCTTTTGAAAGCGCTGGTCGTCACCAGCGCCCTGCTCTTCGTGGTGATGAATCTGCTGGCCGACCTCGCCTACGCCTGGGCTGATCCGCGCATTCGTCTGGAATGACGGGCAGTGACGGCGACCGCTAGAAAATTCTTCTCGTTCCGAACCGTTTTCGAGCTGGTGAGCGTTTCCATTCGATGCTTCAGCCACGGCAAATAACTCTCCCAAAAACGTTACCTACTGCGTAAAAAACGATTTGCTGTTTGTATTCAGCATGTTTCAGAGCAATCCGGCGGCTGCGTGCAGAGCCAAAATCCCGTTTTTTTTGAAAAATT
>NZ_DBEXAY010000140.1:0-10229 GCF_048170485.1 Victivallis sp.
AATATAACATTCATTTAGGGCGTTTCAAGAATATTTCTCATTTTTTTTGAAAAAATTTTTCAGGGGGGGAGAGCCCGGGAGCGGCGAAATATGGCGAGGGGATAAAAAAACCGTAAATTTTCCGTTTCACGATTTGCAATACCCCGATAAAGGGATACTTTTTATGCGTTGTTGAAAAATCCCGTGTTTCGCTGACTGGGAAGCGGGATTTTCCGCAGAACCGGGGGGAATCCGCACGCCATCCGGCGGCACAGCTCCGGCAGAGGGTAACAAGAACGTTTGAACGGATACGAAAGGTCAAATTACAATGCGGATTGACGTTCTGGACTATTACACCAAAGAGGACTGGCTGGCCATCAAACAGGAGGCCAATCAGCATCCCACACCCTTTCTGGTGGTCAACCTTGATATCGTGCGCCGGAAATATGAAGAGCTGCTCCACCATTTCCCCTTCGCCAAAATTTACTACGCCGTCAAGGCGAACCCTGCCGTAGAAGTACTGGAACTGCTCCGTGACCTCGGCTCCTGCTTCGACATCGCCTCCCGGTACGAGCTGGACCGGGTGCTGGCGCTGGGCATCACCCCCGACCGGATCAGCTTCGGCAACACCATCAAGAAGGCGGCGGATATCCGCTACTTTTACGAGAGGGGGGTCCGCCTCTTCGCCACCGACAGCGAGGCGGACCTGCGCAACATCGCCAAGGAGGCTCCCGGCGCGCGGGTTTTCTGCCGGATTCTCACCGAGGGCAGTGAAACGGCGGACTGGCCGCTTTCGCGCAAGTTCGGCTGCCACCCGGATATGGCGATCGACCTGGTGCTGCTGGCCCGGGAGCTCAACCTCGAACCCTGCGGCATCAGCTTCCACGTCGGTTCGCAGCAGCGCGACATCGGCGCCTGGGACTCCGCCATCGCCAAGGTGCGGTACATCTTCGACTATCTGGAGGGCGAAGGGGTCAAGCTGAGTTTGATCAACATGGGCGGCGGCTTCCCGGCGAACTACATCTCCAAGACCAACGAGATGACGGTCTACTCCGAGGAGATCACCCGGTATCTGGAAGAGGACTTCGGCGACGACTTCCCGGAGATCATTCTGGAGCCCGGCCGTTCTCTCGTCGGCGAGTGCGGCGTGCTGGTGAGCGAAGTGGTGCTCATCAGCCAGAAGTCGAGCATGGGGGTCGACAAGTGGCTCTACATCGACACCGGCAAGTTCAACGGGCTGATCGAGACCTGGGACGAAAGCATCAAGTATCCGCTCTACTGCGAGGCGCGCGGCGAACCCTCCGAGGACTTCATCATCGCCGGACCGACCTGCGACAGCCAGGACATCATGTACGAATATTTCCGCAACCCGGTTCCGGCCTACATCAAGCCGGGGGATCGCATCTACTGGCTGAGCTGCGGCGCGTACACGTCGAGCTACTGTTCGGTGGAGTTCAACGGCTTCCCGCCGCTGCCGGTCTATTTCGTCAAGAAGCCGGTTCCGGCGGCGGAGGCGTGAAGCCGGTGCCGTCCGGCGCTGAAGGGAAGGCGGAGAGGGGGACGCCGGAGTTCGATTTCTCCGCGATCGTCCCCGGGCTCCTGCACTGGTACGACCGGAACGCCCGGATTCTGCCGTGGCGGGAGGACTCCTCTCCCTACCGGGTGTGGATTTCCGAGATCATGCTTCAGCAGACCCGGGTCGAGGCGGCGAAGCCCTACTTTGAACGGTTCCTCGCCGCACTGCCTGATCTGGCCTCGCTTGCCTCCGCGCCGGAGGAGCTGTTGCTCAAGCTCTGGGAGGGGCTCGGCTACTACAGCCGGGTCCGCAACCTCGCCCGGTGCGCCCGGATCATTCAGGCTGAGTACGGCGGGCATTTCCCCGGCTCGGCGGAGGAGCTTCGCCGCCTGCCCGGCATCGGGGAATACACGGCGGGGGCGATCGCCTCGATCTCATTCGGTTTGCCGGAGCCGGCGGTGGATGGCAACGTGCTCCGCGTCGCCGCCCGCCTCACCGGATATCCCGGGGAGGTCACGCAGCCGCGTTTCCGCAAGGAGATCACCGGAAAACTCCGTGCCGTCTACCCTGCCGGACGCTGTGGCGACTTCACCCAGAGCCTGATGGAGCTGGGTGCGGTGGTCTGTCTGCCGAACGGCGCGCCGAAGTGTTCTTGCTGCCCGCTGGCGGAGCTGTGTGAAGGGCGGCGGGCCGGAACGGCGGCGGAGATTCCGGTGCGGGCGCCGAAGAAGCCGCGCCGGGTCGAGCGGCGCTGTGTGTTTCTGCTGTGTTGCGGAGAGCGCGTGGCGCTCCGGAAGCGCCCGCCGGAGGGGCTGCTCGCCGGATTGTGGGAGTTTCCGGCGCTGGAGGGGGCGTTCGAAGTGTCCCGCCTGGCGGAGCTGGGGATCCCGCCTGAGACGCCGGTTGAACGGGTGGTCTCAGCCCGGCATGTTTTCTCCCATCTGGAGTGGGAGATGCAGGGGTATCTGGCCGAACTCTCCCAACCGGTCGAAGGGTATGAATGGGTGACGCGGCAGGAGCTGGAGACGCGCATTTCTCTGCCCTCCGCCTTCCGGGTGTTCCGCCGCTTTCTGCTCACCGGGAAATAAAATTCCTGCGGCCATCGGATCCGTTATTTTTCCGTCACATTTCCGCCGAATCCCCGTCACTTCCCCCGGGAAGAGTGATTTTGTGGGGAACACGCGTTTTCTCCTCCCTTCGCCGTCAGCGGAAGAGTTCGGGGCCTACCGTTGCGCCCGGGGGAAGTCGGCGGAGACGGTCGAACCACGGGTTGTCGCGCCCCCAGAGGAACTGACTCAGTTCGATGGCGCGGCAGCAGCGGAAGCCGCCGGAAAGAACTTCGGCAAAGAAGCGCTGACGGCCGGTTTCGACGTCGGGGAGTTCCGTTTCCCCCGCGATGCGGCGGAGCAGCCAGAGGTCGCGGAGCCAGCCGCGGGCCGCCATTACGCCGGAAGCGCCGGTGGCGGCGGCGAGGGTGCGGGCCTCCTCCGCACTCCGGAGATCGCCGTTGACGATGCAGGGAACGGCGCCGAGGTCGGCGATGGCGGCAACGAGCCGCGCTTCCCTGCCTTCGGTCGGGGCGTACCCTTCGGAGACGGTGCGGAAGTGAAGAAAGAGCCGGTCGAGCGCTCCGGTGCGCGCCAGTGCGGGCAGGAGATGGTGTGCCTCCTCCGGCGAATTCCAGCCGGTGCGGAGTTTGACGCTCAGCGGGAGGTCGGGCAGAAAGCTCTTCACCCGTTCGACCATCCGGAGGAGGGCGTCGGGATGGCGGAGCGCGCCACCTCCAGCTCCACCACTGGTCACCTGACGGCTCGGACAGCCGAAATTGAGGTTGATTCCCGCCGCGCCGAGATCGCAAAAGCGCGCCGCCGCTTCGCCGATCACGTCAGGATCAACTCCCATCAACTGGACGGTGACCGGAACACCTCCGGCGGCGAAAGGTTCGAGGAATGTCTTCAGGTGTTTTCCGCGCGGACAGGCGGTGGTCAGCCGGAGAAAGGGGGTCATCCACCGCTCGACCAGCCCGAGGCGGTTGGCGGCATGGACGAAGGGGGCGGACATCACCCCCTCCATCGGACCGGGCCAGATCTCCATCAATTCAGCACTCGACTTTGCCGACCAGGTCGGAGACCTTCGCGATGCCGTGGCGGTCGAGGTAGGCGTTGATGCCGTCGATCACCTTGAGCGGGGCGAAGGGATCGACGAAGTTGGCGGTGCCGACTGCGACCGCGCTCGCTCCGGCGAGCAGGAACTCCACCGCGTCCTCGCCGGTCATGATGCCGCCCATGCCGATCACCGGAATCTTCACCGCACGGGCCGCTTCATAGACCATGCGCACCGCGATCGGTTTGAGCGCCGGGCCGGAGAAGCCGCCGGTGCGGTTGGCGATCTTCGGCTTGCGCGTTTCGATGTCGATCGCCATGGCGGTGATCGTGTTGATGAGGGAGACCGCGTCGCTTCCGGCGGCTTCGACCGCGCGGGCGAACTCGCCGATGTTGGAGACGTTCGGGCTGAGCTTGGTGATCAGCGGCAGGGTGGTCGCCGCCCGGACCGTTTTCACCACCTCCGCGGCCAGCACCGGATCGGTGCCGAAGGCGACGCCGCCGGCCTTGACGTTGGGGCAGGAGATGTTGATTTCCAGCGCGGTGATCCCCTCCTTTTCCGCTTCGAGGCGGGCGGCGACTTCGCCGTATTCGGCGATCGAGGTGCCCCAGATGTTGACGATCACCGTCGCGCCGACCCGGCGGAGGAAGGGCATGTAGTGTTCCTTGTGGAGGAACGCTTCGACCCCCGGACCCTGCAGGCCGATGGCGTTGAGCATGCCGCCGGTGACTTCGGCGACGCGCGGGGTCGGGTTGCCGTGCGACGGGGTCATGCGGATTCCCTTGACCACCACCGCGCCGAGGCGCGAGATGTCGTAGTAGTTGTGATATTCGAAGCCGTAGCCGAAGGTGCCGGAGGCGGTCATCACCGGGTTTTTCAGCGTGAACTTTCCGAGATTGCAGACAAGATCGGCCATTTTTACTGCTCCACGTAAACGTCTTTGAGTTTGAACACCGGCCCGTCGGTGCAGGCGCGGGCGTACTGCCACCCCTCCGGGGTATCCGCCTTGACTTTGACCACGCAGGCGAAACAGGCGCCGACGCCGCAGCACATCAGGTGGTCGATCGAGAGTTCGCCGTCCTGCTGCCGGGCGCGCAAAATCTTCGCCAGCGCCATCAGCATCGGATGCGGTCCGCAGCCGTAGAAGAAGAAGCGCCGTTCCGGCTGTTCATCGAGCAGCTGTTCGACCAGCTTCGTGACGAAGCCCTTTTCCCCTTCGGAGCCGTCGTTGGTGGCGACCCGCACCTCGTATCCGGCGGCGCGGTAGACGTCGGTGAGAAGGACGTCCGCCCGGCTCCGCGCGCCGAGCAGGAAGAGGCCGCGCTGTTTCATCTGGCGGGTCAGAAGGTAGGTGGCCGCCGCGCCGTATCCGCCCGCGACCAGGACCGGCGTCACCGGTTCCGGCACGTCGGCGAATCCAGTGCCGAGCGGACCCATCAGGTCGCAGAACGCGCCGGGGGGGAGCTGGGAGAGCTCCCGCGTTCCCGCGCCGACGACCTTGTAGACGACGCTGAGCGCGCCGTCGGGTTCGGTGTTGTGGATGCTGAAGGGGCGGCGCAGAATGTGGTCGCCGCGCCGGTCGATCCGGACGTGGACGAACTGCCCCGCCCGCGCCTTCCGGCAGATTTCCGGGGCGTAAAAGCGGACGAGGAAGTAGTCGTTCTGCAGCCGTTCGTTGCTGATGATCTGGCCGTTCTGCATGATTTAATCCTGAAGATAGGGGTTGGTGGCACGTTCGCGGCCGATGGTGGTGGCCGGACCGTGACCGGGATATACGTTCAAGTCGTCCGCCAGCGTCAGGAGACGGCTGTGGATCGACTCCATGAGCGAATGATAGTCGCCGCCGGGCAGGTCGGTGCGCCCGACCGAACCGGCGAAGAGCGTGTCGCCGACGAAAAGGGCGTTCCCTGCCGCGAAGAGCAGGCCGCTTCCGCCGGGGGTGTGCCCGGGCAGCGGGATCACGGTGAAATCGTCATTCGGAGCGAACTCCTTCGCCGGCGGGAGATTTTTCGCGGCGGGGAGCCACGGCAGGAGGGCGTTCTCCGGACTGGCGTAGAGGGGGTGATCCGCCGCCGCGAGCCGGACGCAGTCGATTCCCAGCGCCCTGGCGACCTCTCCGGCGGCGGAGATGTGGTCCACATGGGCGTGGGTGAGCAGGATTTCCACCCGGTCGAAGTCGAAGGAGCGGGCGACGGCGACGATCTCGGCCGCGTCGCCGCCCGGATCGATCACGTAGAGCTGCCGCTTTTCCGGCAGATGGACGAAATAGCAGTTGGTGTCGATGAGGCCGACCGGAAGAGTTTTGATGTTCATTGCTGTTTCTCCGTGGCGGCGGCGCGGTTCACCAGAATGACCCGTTCCGCCGAAAGTTTGCCCAGTTCACGCTGGAGCCGGACCAGTTTGCCGTAGTCGTCCGGCATGGTCAGCTCCACCGGGAGGGTGAGACCGCAGTCGATCCGCAGCGTGCCGCGGGCGGGTTCGAAGTATTCGTAGAAGGCGGCCGAACCGAAGCGGCCCAGCTCGAACCGTTCCGGCCGGTCGGGCACCACCTCGTAGCCGGGCGGCAGTTCGATCTGATACTCGATCGAGAGCCGGGAGGGGTTGTTCCGCCACGCCGGGGTGCGCCGTTCGGACTCCGCGGTGCTGACCATCGCGGCGAACCGGCTGTATCCGGGCAGCCGGAACTGCAGATAGGGCCCGGAGATCGAGGCGAAGTCCGGCACCTCCACCCGGCAGGAGAAGAGCCCCGGATAGTTGTCGAAGTCGATCTTCGGCTTGCCGACGATCTTCGCCGACTGCGAGAAGCCGGCGGCGAAGTTCTGGAGATATTGCGCCATCGCCTCCGGGGTCATCTCCCGGAACATGCGGTGCTCGTTCTCGAAATTGACGCCGAACGTGCGGCGCGTCGCGAGGATCTCCGCCGCGCCGTCTGGACGGATGCGGATGTTGTACTCCAGCTTCTCCGAGGTGGCGGTCTTGCGGCGGGGCCGGATGGGAATCAGGCGGCCGGTGGAGAGTTCCAGACCGATTTTCTCCTCTTCCGCCGTCGTGCCGATCCGGGCGTACTGGCTGGTGTCGTTGAGGTAGCTCTCCAGCGCGGGCAGGTAGACCAGCAGCGTGCCGAAGCAGTCCGAGGGGTAGCGTTCGAGCATCCGGACCGTCTGCGGCGCGTAACCGATTCCGGAGGCGGCGACGAAATGAGATTCGATCCCCGCCTCTTTGAGCAATGCGGCCAGCAGAATGGCGCGGTCGGCGGAGTTGCCGTACCCGGCCGCCAGCGTCACGTCGGGATTGGAGAAGCTGCTCCAGGGCAGTTCATTCAGCCCCGGACCGGCCGGCCGGATGTGCCGCGCAACGTAGTCGCGGATGCGCAGAACCGTCCCTTCGAAGTCGCGAAGCACCGACTGGTTGTCGCCGGCGGGCTTCAGCGTGGCGGCCAGCGCGGCGGTCTTCGGCCGGGGCTGTGCCAGCACCTTCTCGAGCGCGCCGCGGAGCGAATCGGCGAGATTCCGGTAGGAGCCGGAGGAGATCATCACCGTCGGCGCGAAGAGCCAGGCGGGCGCCATGGAGGGCTCCCGCGGGAGACCCGGCACGCTCGACGTGTTCCAGTCGCGGGTGCGTTCCGCCCCTTTCGCGGCGGTCTGGAACCGGATTCCGGCGGGTGTGGACGAAATCCGCAGATCCAGTTTCTCCGGCGCGGTGAGCGAGAGGCGGAGCTGTTCCGCCGGAACCGATGCGGCGAAGGTGGAGTAGAGGCTGAAGAAGGGCCCCCCCTTGACCTCGGTGGTGACGACGCTCTCGACCACCGAACCGGGGGCGACGCCCGGCAGACTGGCGACCAGCACCTTGCCCGCCGGATAGCGGGGAGCGGCGGCCGCGCCGGGGGCGTCCATGAGATTGAGCTCCTCCTTGCCGAGCTTTCGCGTCTTGCCGTCCGGCGAAGTGACCGTCGCCTCGATCGAGACCGTCTCGCGGAGCGGCTGGAAGGGGATCGAAAGCTCCGAATTCGCCTTCACTCCGGCGTAGTTGAGGATCCGGCGCTTTTCGCGCCGCACGGTGCGGTAGTTCTGCGCGTCGCGGAGCGTGACCGAGATTTCGCGGTCGAGCAGCAGCGAATCCGCGCCGGGGAAGGCCTGGCCGGCCAGCGCGGGCGGAACCGCCGCGTAGTCGAGCCGGGCGACCGGGAGTTTCTGTTCGGCGCTCTCGATTTTGCGCAGCGCCTCCTTGAGCTTGAGGTATCCGGCCGGATCGATCTCCACCGTGTCGATGGTGAAGCGGCTGCGGCCGGAGATCATCGCCGGACCGGCGGAGAGTTTGCGCTGCCAGTTCAGGATGCCGGGGGCGGCGACCGTTTCGCTTTCCGGCACGGAGAGCAGGCGGCAGGAGGCGGGAATCGCCAGCTTGAACTCCTCGTCGATGCCGCAGGTGGAGTAGGCCTTGAGCTTGAACTTGCGCTTCTCCAGCCCGACCGGACCGAGGACGAAGCCCGCCGCGCCGAATTCGGAGCCGAGGAGCGGCAGCTGGAGCAGGAATTCGGCCGGATTTTCCGGCAGGAACTCCTGCCCTTCAAACGTGAGTTCGGCCCGCAGCGGGGTTTTCATGTCGCGGATGTTTTCCGGGAAGATCTTCAGCGTCTTGAGTTCGGCGCCGGGAATCGCCCGCTTCACCTGCGCCGCGAAGAACTGCCGCCGGTAGTCGGGCTGCCAGCGGGAGAAGGCGTCGCGGTAGATCTGGTCGTTGATCCCTTCGAAACGGAGGACGCTCTCGCCGGAGAGTTTCCCCGCGGGGGTGATCACCGCCGTGGTGGAGACGCGCAGCAGGTTGGCTTCCGCCGGAACCGTGGCGGAGCGCAGCAGCGTCTCCCCCTCCGGCTTGGCAACCAGATAGCTCATGTTGGACATCGCCGCCGGGAAGAGTTCGGTGGTGGTCTCGTAGGTCGGATCCATCAGCTGGTATTTCCCCGGGGCGAGTTCGACGGCGGTGATGGCGTGGTTGAAGTAGATGTTGGGCACTTCGTCGTCCTTGGGATCTCCGGCGAGGAAGAGCACCGGAAACGCCTTGAATCCGGCCAGTTCGAGCATCGAGACCAGCAGCGCCGCCTTGTCGCGGCAGACGCCGTAGCGGCGGTCGAAGGTCATCGAAACGTCGTGCGGCTCGTAGCCGGGGGCCTCCGATTCGGCGGTGATGCCCATGTAGCGGACCTGCTGGGAGACGAACTGGAAGAGCGCCATGATCTTCTCCTCCGGTGTGCGGCAGTTCCGGATCAGTTCGGCGGTTTTCGCCCGGATTGCGGGGGTGACCGCGTCGAGCCGCGGACGGCTCACCTGATAATACCAGCGGGAGATCTCCTTCCAGTCCTTCGCGGTGCTGGTGAGCAGCCGCTGGACGGTGGTGTACATTGGCGGCATCCCCGGTTCGGGAATCACCTGCGGCACGTTCCGGGCGATCCAGGTGTAGAGGATGCGGCCGTTTTCGCGTTTCTCCTGAAAACTCACCGTGCCGGGCACTTCATCCTTGATCGCCTTCGCGGCCAGCGGCCGGCTTTCGGGCGCGTTGATCCGCACCTCATAGTAGAGGAAGGGGACATCCGCCTGCAGCACGTTGTAGCCGGACCACTGCCCCGGAATCCGCGCCTTGAGGGTGGTTTCCCTGCTCTTGACGTGGAGCATGTCGCCGATTTCGAGGCCGGGGACGGCGATGGTGAAGACTTTGTTCGCCGGGTCGTAGATGTTGCTCCCCATCTGGGAGGCGTCGATGGTTTCGTGGCCGGAGGCGGGGTCGATCTTGACGATTTTCCCGTCCGGGCGGATGATCTCCACGGTGAGCACTTCGAGTTTCTCGTAGGTGGAGTTGTAGCGGAAGGAGAGTTCACGCAGCTGTTTCCGGCCGGATTCGTTGAGCACCTTCTGGTAGAAGTCGTCGGTGCCGGTGCCGAGTCCGTCGGGTTGATAGGTGATCTCCTCGAGGTCGTAGACGAGGACGCTGTCGGCGTCGGGGAACCGTTCCGCGGTGGCGTTTTTCGCGCTTGCGGTGATTTCGGCGACGGTCATCGCCGTGGCTGGAACTCCGGCCGACAGGGCGAGGATCAGCATCCACACGGCAAGTTGCAGGATATGTTTCATCGGAATCCTCCTCTTTCTGGTATCCGTTTTTGCATCTGCAGTACACATAAAATAACCGCTTTTCGGCGAAAATGAAATGATTTTTTCGACATTTATTTGAAATTTCGCATTCCGGTGGCTATATTTATCAAAATGCACTTGTAAAAAACCTTCTATACCAAAGGAGTTGAAATGGGACAGCAGAGCAACAAGATTGAAAAGCGCCGTCGTCGCAAGGCCTACCTGGAGCGCTGCCGGGAGAAGATCCGGGCCGCCATCGCCCAGGCGAAGAAGAAGTAAGTTTTCTGCTTCGTGAAAAGATTCCTCTGGATGCGTGCATCCGGGGGAATCTTTTTTGTGTGGAGCAGGCGAAACGGCGGGCCGGGGATACATCAGAACCCGCCGCCGGTCAAGCGGCAATCCGGCATAACCGCTCCCCTGCGGGTCGCTTTTATTCCGTTTGCCCGCTTGACGGCCGCCGGAACCTGATGTGGGGAAGATGTGGCCGGTTCGGGGAGAAAAAAAGTTCT
>NZ_DBEXAY010000141.1:0-19736 GCF_048170485.1 Victivallis sp.
CCTCCCGGCCGAGCTGAAAGTCCGCCCCGGCACGCGCCGCCACATCGCCGTCTCCGGTGGCGTCCACGGTGATGGTGCCGAGCAGAGCTTTCCGCCCGGATTTGCTTTCGGTGACCACGCCGCGCACTCTGCCGTTCTCACAGATGGAATCGCAGACGAAGGTGTAGAGCTTCAACCGCACGCCGGCTTCGGTCAGCATATCGAGCAGCACTTTTTTCAACAGCTCGTGGCTGATCTGGTGACGGCCCGCCCCCTGTGCGGGGCAGAAAATCCCCGCCGTTTCACGATGAACCCGGTCCATCATCTCGTCGAACAGCGGGGAGTCGCATCCATCGGTGAAGTGTGACATCATGCCGCTGGTGGCCATTCCGCCGACGCAGTTGAACTGTTCGACCAGAATGGTGTCCGCCCCGTTTCTGGCGGCGGCGATTGCGGCGGAATATCCGGCAGGCCCGCCCCCCGCGACAAGAACATCGGCGCGATCGGCAATCTCAATTTTCCGTTCCGGTTCGGTGTAGAAATCCATGAAACCATCCTCCCTTTGGGATTTGAAAATCGAATTCTCTCTGTCGGATTACCTTACTGCAAAAAAAGAAAATTACCTTTGTTTTTTTATCAAACTTTCTTGAAAAATCACAGATTTGATTTATTCTCTTTCCGCGCTGAGCTCCGGGGAGCGTCATTCAACAACATACAGGAAGAGGGTTCCTCCCCGCCGGAACAATGGCAAATTTCCCGGTGCGGTGATATATTACGAGGAGAATCCGGATAACGGCGGCCATGGCAGGTGGCAACGGAGAGGCATCATGACAGAATTCGAAGCTATGCAGGAGACGTTTCGACGGGCGGAGCAACTGCCGGCGAAGCGACTGCTTTTCGCGGAGGCCCGCCCCCTGCCCCCGCCGCCGGAATGTGTCCACCTCCACCCCTGCCCCCGGATGCTGTTTCTGCTGGCCGGGCGGGAAAAGGTCTGCTTCGCCAGAGCCGGAAAGATTCAGCAGGAACTGCTCGAACCCGGCACACTGCTGTTCGCCCACCCCGGAGCATGGGTCAAGGAGACTCCGGAGGAATCCACCGATCTTTTTTCCGCAGTTCTGCTCCCGGAATGCCTCCGGTTCATCCGGCGTCGTGCAGGGGAGAAACATGTCTACCACACCGCAGCGGTCCGCTGCCGCGCCCTGCCTCTGATTCTGGAGGCGATTCTGGCCGCCGACCAGGACACGCCTCTCTGCCGCCACCTGCTCGCCCCCTTCTTCGATGCACTGGCGGAAGAGTTGCGGGCGGAAACCGCCACCGGCCGCCTCTCGCGCCGGGAACAGGAATGGAAACGGCTGCAGGAGTACATCACCCTCAATCTGGCCCGTGACATCGGCCGCGATGAAATCGCGGCGGCGGCCGGACTTCAGCCGGCGACGGTCTCCCGCCGAATCCGGTCACAGAGCGGCATGACACTGCGCGAATACCTGAACGCCGCCCGGCTCAGCTACGCCCGCTGCCTGCTGGCGGAAACAGAACTCACCATCGAAGAGATCGCCCGCCAGAGCGGCTACCGGTATGCGAGTTACTTCATCCGCGCCTACCGGAAAGCGTTCGGCAGCTCCCCCGGAGCGGAGCGTGCGGCAACTCACTGACGCGGCGGAATCCAGTGCACTTTGGACTCCCGGTACTTCTGTTTCGGCATATCTTTCCCGTCGGGGCGGCCGATCGAAATGACGTTGAGCGGAATGAACTCCTCCGGCAGTTTCAGCGCCTTGGAAACCGCTTCGACCCGCGGCGCGTAGGGGTAGACACCGATCCAGACCGCGCCCAGTCCGATTCCTTCGGCGGCGAGCAGAATGTTCTCCGTCGCGGCGGAACAATCCTGCACCCACATCTCGCGGGTCGCACCTTCGCCGAACTGTCGGGAATTTCCGCAGACGACGATCGCCGCCTGTGCTTTGGCGAGCATCTTACCATACGGGAGTGACGCCGCGAGGGCGTCCAGCGTGCCGCGCTCGGTGATGACATAGAACTCCCACGGTTGCAGATTGCGGGCCGAGGGGGCGGCAAATCCGGCCCGGACCAGCTGATCGAGCTCCTTCCCGGCAACCGGTTCCGCCGTGTAGTTCCGCACGCTCTTGCGCTGATGGATGACGGTGAGCACATCCGGCGGTGCCGCAGCGTTCTCCGCCCCGCGCGGCAGCAGAATCGCCACGACAAGAAGAACTAGAAGTATCACAATGACAATGCGTTCATACATTTCAACCTCCTTTTTTTTGATTTCAGTTTTTTAAAGCCGGCGTACAATTTGCGGAGAGATCTCCGCCGTTCTGCGACGTTGCTTCCGTACGGCAGGCCGCCCGGAAGCGGCGCGGCGTCATACCGGTCAGCTCCCGGCACAGCCGGCAGAGATAGTTGCCGTCGCAAAATCCGCTCTTGAGCGCCACTTCGGTCACCGACAAATCGGTGCGACGCAGCAGATCCAGCGCCCGGTGCATGCGCAAATCGCGCAGATACTCCCGCGGCGTGCTGCCGGTGGCGTTGCGGAAGTGGCGGAAGAAATTCCGCCGCGACATGCTGACCACCCGCGACAAACCATTGACCTCGATCGGTTCATCGAGATGCTCGTGCATGTAGCGGATTGCATCGCCGATCAGGAACTCCGACACGACCGGTTTCTCCGCCGCCTCCGCCGAGCGGCAGAGTTCAGCGATGATCTCCATGAAGATCGCCAGGCTGAGGAAATTCCGTCCGGGCCGGCTCGAGTTGAGTTCCGCCGCCAGGAGATTGATCTTCCCGGCCAACTTCGCACTCTCTCCGGAATCGAGATGCACCAGCGGCAGAGAAAGCGTCTCCTCGTCGACCCGCGGCCGCGGATTGAACAACCGGTCGAACAGCGGCATCTGCTGGCCGTCGAGCAGCGGCAGCGACAGTTTGCGGGGATCATACACCAGATTGACCAGCCCCAGAGTGGAGGTGCGGTCGTAGCCGTGCGAGATGCCGGGGTGGATCAACAGCACATCTCCGGCATGGATGGGCACCGCTTTCTCCCCGATGAGATGCACCCCCTCCCCTGCGAGGATCAGCACGATCTCCATGAAGGTATGGCCGTGAAAACGCCGCTCCGGATGAGCTCCCGCGGCCACCTCCTCCACATAGAGCGGAATCGCGTGAGGCGGCAGGTAACGTTCGAGGCCATTTATCAGAAAACTTGCCATACCGGTTCATCCATGTTTCCATTCGACTTCTATAATATCGCATCCGATGGGAAATTGCAAATACATACGCTCCCGGTTTTCCTGAAAAAACGAAAGGCTGCGTTTCGTCACCCGGCACTGGAATGCTATAATTTGTCACTTCAGCAAAGGTTTTTATCAAAGTCCGGAAGTATAATTAATAGAAGAAAACCCAAAACACAGTGAGACAATGAAGCATAAACACTATTACGCCTATCGGTCATTTCAACCGGAGTTCGCGACGATGGAACGCTTTGCCGCAATCGACGTGAACACGATTGCGCTGTTCCCAGCCAATACGTCGAACTCTCTGGGACAACCGTACTGCCGCTATCCGGCAAACCGGCTCTGGTTCGACACCTGGGATTTCACCGTGGTCGGCCGGCAGTTCGACGATGTGCTTGAGCATAATCCGCGTGCAAATTTCATCGTCATTGTCGATTTGAACTCCCCGGAATGGCTCTCCCGACAGCTTGCGCTGAGCCATGAATCGGGCGACAGCACCACACACCTTTCGGAAACGCTGGTCAATCCCCGCTGGCTGTGCGATACGGAACACTATCTGGAAGCCTTTCTCTCCTACTGCGAAAAAAACTATGCGGAAAAGATTGAAGCCTATGTTCTGGCCTGCGGTAACACCGACGAGTGGTTCGACCACAACGGAGAACTCTGCGGGCTGGCCAAAGAACGGGCCTATCAGGAATATCGTGCCCGGAACGGCCTGCCGCCGGAAACGCCCCCGTCGGCAGGCAAGCTCAATTCTCCCGATTTTGACGGACTGGTTTTCGATCCGGCCCGCTCCGACGACGTCATCACCTATCGCCGCTTCTGCAATGAGCTGGTCGCGGAAAGCATCCTTCGCTTTGCCCGTTTCTCCCGCAAAGTAATCCGTCCGAAGGCTGAAATCGGTGTATTCTACGGCTACCTCACCACCCGGCTCGGCGCGGCGGAGAGCGGTCATGTCGAACTGCGACGGGTTCTCGATGCGCCCGAAGTGGATTTTCTGATCTCCCCCGGCTGCTATATCGACCGGGCCATCGGCGGCGGTTCCGGCTGGCAGTCGGTTTCCGGCTCGGAGCGGTTGGCCGGCAAGCGCCATCTCCACGAATGCGACCAGCGCACCCACACCTACAATCCGTCGCTTTCGCCCCATGTCAAGCTCAAGTTCCAATGCTGGAAGAATACCGCGGAAGATATCGCCGGCGTCCGGCGCGAAGCCGTGCTGGCGATGATCAGCGACAGTTCCCTCTGGTGGTTCGACATGTGGGGCGGTTTCTATGAAGAGTCCGCACTGCTGGAAGAGCTGGGCCGCCTGCAAAAGCTCTATTGCCGCTTTGCCGGGCAGCCGGGAACTCCAGTTGACGAGATCGCCTTGATCATCGACGCCGATTCCGCGTACTATCTGGATCAGCGTTCCCCACGTCAGGCGCATTTTCAGCGTCATGCGCGTACCATGCTCAATCACGTCGGCGCCCCCTTCGACACCTATCTGCTCGACGATCTCGGCCGGATTCCGGATTTCGACCGCTACAAGCTGGTCATTCTCGCCAACCAGATCGAGATCACGCCGGAAAAAGCGGAACTTCTGGAGCGATATCTCTACTGCGGCAACCGGACGGTTCTGACACTGTACGCCCCGGGGCTCAGCGACGGGACCTCCCTCGATCCGGCCCGTGTCCGCCGCTGGGCGGGCGTGGAATACGGCAGTGAAGGACTTCATCTCACGGAATTTGCAACCTGTCGCAAGGCCTATCTCGCCCACCCGGAGAAGTTGACGGCGGCCATTTTGCGCGATCTTGCCCGGCAGGCCGGAGTTCTCCTCATCACCTCCCGGGAAGCAGTGGTCTATGCCGATTCCCGCATGCTGGCGCTCCATCTCGCCGAACCGGGTACCATCACAATCACGCTTCCCGGCGGAGCGGACGGCGCAGTGGAACTCTTCTCCGGCCGCCGGATGCACGGCGGCGTTTTCGAATGGAACTCCCGAGGCGGTGAAACTCTCCTCTTTGAACTGAAATTCAACTCTGACAAGAAAGGAATCTGAGACCATGCGAAGAATTTTTACCCTGATCGAACTTCTCATAGTCATTGCGATCATCGCCATCCTTGCGGCGCTGCTGCTGCCTGCGCTGAATCGGGCGAGAGTAACCGCTCAGAAGAGCTCCTGTCTCAACAATCTCAAAACTATGGCAAGCGGCGTCTCTTTCTATACCAATGACAACAACGACTTTCTGCCGCGTCGATACAAGCGCTGGTCCTGGGGGTATGCCATTGGCAATTCACTGGGGATCAAACGTCCGAACGCCTCCGTTTCCGGCGCGGACCCGGATCTTAATGTAAACAATATTCCTGTCAGTTCCGTTCTTCGCTGCCCGGTTACGGTCAACAACACCAGCACATCCAAGCAGGTGAGACTATATCCCAATTATGTTCCGTTGGTTGCCGATACCTTCAGTCCCCTCAAAGGGAAAACCGCTGGTGGCGCGAATTACAATGTCCCCGACGGCGCGGATGGAGACAGCGCTCCACTGGCACACAAAAAAATACAACGGGTCATCGATGGTTCCGTCCTGATGTTTGAGGCGGTCTCTTATCAGCCGTTCGATGCCGGAAGTTACATCGCTCTGTCGCCATCAAGCAGTTCTCCTCTCATCAGCATCTTCAATAAATATCTTCAGGACCCCACCGAACAAAACGGCGCGGACTGGAGTCGCCACGTCAGACGCTCCAACGTCTTGTTCAAAGACGGCCATGCGAAAACGCTTTCCTATGGAACAACCTTGAACAGTTACGGCATTCCACGGTAATCAAAAAGGAAATTGATCCATGTTTTATTTTTCCAAATTTCTGTTGCCCGCGCTTTTGATTTGCGGCTCTCTTCTCCATGCGTCGGACTCCGCGGTCACCCGGTATATTCAGGAAAAGAGTAGCGCGGTTTTTCGGGGCGACAATCTCGCGTTGAAATATTACAGGACCGGCGGGCAAAACTTTCTCTCGGCGGATCAAAAGCGGCAATATGGCTGGTGTATCGTGGAAGCCAACGGGAAAACGGTAGATGGTATTCGACGCGCACCGCAAAAAAATATCGTGCAATTCGATTATCCGTCGTTTCCCGGATTGACGCAGCGCTTTGCGTTACAGGAAGACGGCACCGTCCGTGCGACCCTCTCCGCCCCGGACGGCATCGGTTCATGTCAGCTTCAAATGCGTTTTTTCGGGGAACATTTCGGCAAGGCGCAGCTATTGGTTGACCACCGGAATTTCCGGCTTCCTCCCTACCGCGAAAAGGCGGCGTTCCTTCATGCGCTGTATCGGGGGAAAGCACAAAAAATCGTCTTTTTTGCAGATTCGCCGGATAAACGATTCGAGTTCGTTTTCGATATCCCGGTTGAGATTAAATTGGATTCCATCGGGGGGCGTTGGGGAATTGGGCTGACCATCATTCCGCCGCCGAATGCCAAAAGTCTTTCCTATCGGGTGATTCTTCTGCGCGAAAAAAACGTTTGCCTTGACACGCCACCAAGAGAATACGCAACCCGCGTCGGCGCATACGATTTCTGGCGGGAAGACCGTTTGCGTCTGCCTGACCGTTCGGCTAAAAATCTTTTAGCCAACAGTTCATTTGAACAAGGATTTGCTTCGCTTTGCGCACCGCCACACGGCGGCGGTGTTGTCAGCCGGGCAGTTTGGGAAAAAAAAACGATCAGCATAGATACACGGGAGGCATTTGACGGTGCTGCCTCTCTCTGCATTCTATCGGCTCAGCGTATGGCCGGTTTGACACAGCATATAGCCACCCATCCGGTTATTCTGGAACCGGGGACCTATACAGTAAGTTTTTATGCAAAAACTAATTGCCCCGGCAAACAGGAAATACACTTCGGCAGTCCCAAACTGCCCCCCGGAGCCAATATCTGGGATGCGAAAACCCGCGACAATCGAATCTTTTCGCTGACTGGCCAATGGGAGCGCTATACCCATACGTTTCGGATTGACGCGACACAGCCGCATTTTTTTGTTTTTGGCGCAAACTCTCCGTCTCCGGCACTCTGTCACATTGATGCCATGCAGTTGGAAAAAGGAGCTGTCGCTACCGCCTACGAACCCGCTGCCGCTGAAGGACGGTTGATCACCTCCGCGCCCGATAATTTCTTGGAAGCCGGAAAACCGGTCGAAGCCCGGTTGGAAATTACGACGGCGCATCCCGGTGACAGCGGTACGGTGGAGACGCTGGTGCGCAATTTTCAGGGAACCGTGGTTCGCGCAGAGAAACACGATTTTTGTGCAGGAGACAATCGCAAAGCATTTATTTCGTTGAACTTGGAATCCATGCCGCCGGGAATTTTCACCATTGAAAATCGTTATCGACTTGCCAATGGCGCATCCCGTTATGAATTTTACCGCTTTTCGGTTATGCATTTTCTGAAAAATCTCCATCGCCATCGCTTTCTCTTCGCCAACGTTTACATCGATCCCTACTGCATTCGCCAATATTATCCGGAATTGCTGAACCGTTACCGTCAAATCGGCATCGCTTCCCGCGGCGCCTTTGTCAACACCGAACGGCTGGTTGCGGAGGAAGATGCCAAATATGGTGTGATGCCGTTTTCGACGGCATTGTTGCGCCGCGATCGGAGTTTGGAAAAAAATCTCCCCGCCCCCTGCGCCGGTTTTTCTGTTTTAAGTAATGTGGTCTGGTATGAAACTCTCTCAACCGAATTCCGCAAAACAGTGTATGGTTCCATCGTCCTGCCGTATTCTTCGCCGGATGCGCTCCAATCAATTACGCGAGCGGCGGAACGTCGGAGCCGGGAATGCCCGTGGGTACGTATCTGGTGCGCACTGAACGAACCGGAATTGAACTCCCCGGAATTTGCGCTGGACCGGGTTGCTTCCGAGTCGAATTTTAAACAATATGCCGAACTGGAACTTGCTGTCGCACGCGGTGTCCGATCCGGCAACCCCAAGGCGTTGGTCGGCAGCAGTTCGACCGCGGTTTTGAATCGGGATCGTCTGCGTTCGGTGGATCGTCTGCTGACGGTCTTGGGGGATCGTCTGCGTTATGACTGTTTTGTTTTTCACATTTACCGCGATGCGCCGGAATATCCGGATCTGGACGCCGATTTGCAAGCGGCATTTGCCATGTTGAAAAAACACGGTTACCACAATACGCCAATTTACTGTTCGGAAGGTATGCATTGGAAACCTTACCGGATGCCGGGGCTGATTTCTTCACACTGGGTTGATGTCCCATGGGGGCCGCTATCCTACGATATGGGACAGCAGGAACGGATTGCCGCCGCCAAGCGAGCGCGCACATGGCTGGTCGGGCTGAAAAACATTGATCGGGTCAAACAGATGAATTCCAGCACCAATTTTGGGGGATTTGAAATGGATTTCAATTTGACCCCCTACGCGAATCAAAAAATATCCAATACGCTGGGACGGCTGCTGGGAAACGCCGTTTTTAAAAAAGAGGTTCATTTTTCCGCAAAAACCCGTTGTTATCTCTTTGAGGACGAGAGCCATCGCCCGGTCGCGGTATTGTGGAGCTGTGATCCTGCGGTGGACAATGGCAATATCCAAGGCCCGGAACTGATATTTCACAAGTTGCCGGACGCGGAGCTTTTTGACCTGATGGAAGCGCCGCAGACGTTTGGGAAAAAGATGCGACTCTCCTCCTTTCCGGTTTTCTTCCGCGGCAAATCTGGGCAAACCGCTGAACTTTTGGCTGCGCTGGAAGCGGCGGAACTGGCCGACAATAGCGAACTTGCCGTCAGTGCCGTGTTTGAAACACTGCTGCCGTCGGATTACCGGCTGACATTCACCAACGACAGCAAACGCCTCTTTTCCGGCACCGTGAAAATCTTTGACGTTTCAAGCAAAGTCTATCTGCCGCCGGGAAAACAGTGGTCACAACATGGCGAACTTCCCGCAACTCTCTCTGATACACGGCTTAGTGCGCAATCTCTGCGAGCGGAGGTGCGTCAGAAACTGCCGCTTAAAGGAGTGTTTTCCGTACAGGACGATTTTGCAGTAGTGCTTGCCCGCAAGGCCAAAATTTGCGTAGACGGCGACATCGACGATTGGCGCGGCATTCCAGCACTCCCGGTTGATCAGCGAATCACCGAGCGCGGCGCAAAGCATCTCGCTGGTACTCACAGCGCGACCATCCGGATCGCATGGTCGGAGGAACGGCTCTTCCTGCTCTGCGAAGTCGTTGACGATGTTCTCAAATCCAATCCCCGGCTTCAGCCGTTCGATGGTTGGCGTAGCGATTCCATGCAGATATTTTTTGATGCTGCGGCAAATGGCAGATCCACCCCTATGCCGGAACTGGGCAACGATGACTGGTCGTATGGCATCTATCTTACACCAGTGACGTTCGCACCGTATGTTTACCGCCACGCGGTGCCGGACATCCAGCTGACTGAAGGTATCGGCGGCCTGCGCCAAAATACGGTTGCGGACGATGTCGAATGCGCATTCCGCAGAACCGCAAACGGATATCGGTTTGAATTGGGGTTCCCGGTACGTGCACTTTTGCCGTTCCGTCCGGCGGTCGGACGCGCATTGGGGATCGGCATTTTGCTGAACAACCAAAATAGCGATGCCAAGATGCCGCAATCCCGGTTGGTTTGGGGACTTCGCGCTGAACTTTACAACCAACTGCCTGCGCGCTGGCCTCTGGTCATTCTAACGGACGGCAACACCGGGAACACGATGAAATGAATACATTTTACCAAGCGGCACTGAATATTGCCGAGCGCAAACTTTTCCGCGATTCGGAGCCTACAAAACTTGCTTCGCCGCGCCTCGGAACCGGGGGGGAGTTTGTCGATATTTTTCTCTGGGATACCGCTTTTTCGACGTTTTGGGCACGCTATCACGCCGACCGTTTTCCGGTGGCGGAAAGTCTGGATAATTTTTACCATTGCCAAACCCCGGAAGGTTTTATCAGCCGCCAGATCTGTCCAAATGGTATCAGCAAGTGGGCGGCAGATTCCACCATTGGTTTCGCTCCTCCACTGCTGGCGTGGGCGGAATTGGAGTTGGAACCCTATGTGCCGGGGCGACTGGCAAAAGTATTTGAGCCTTTGTTGCGTCAGCATCGGTTCAATCTGGAGCACTTCCGGCGTCCGGACGGTCTTTTTTTCAGCGACTGCTGGGGATGCGGCATGGATAATCTGCCGCGTTGGGATTCGCGGAGCGAAGTGGTTTGTGCGGGCGGAATTCCGTTCACTCGCCATGCAATTACCGCGCCGGGGGAAGCTGGCGACGCTCTATTTGAATGGATGAACAGCCAATCCGAAATGCCGTTTTTCTGGAATCGTCAGCTTGGCTGGTGCGACACCAGTTGCCAAATGGCGTTCAACGCACTGAATCTCGCTGAAATTGCCCGACGGCTCGGACGTACACCGGAAGAACGCGAATTGCGCGTCCAGCACCGAAAAATCGCAGATACCATCAATGCGTTGTGCTTCAATGAGAAAACGAACTTCTACGCCGATTTTCTGAACGGTCAGCCGCTTGCCCGTCGCACTATTTGCGGCTTTTGGCCGCTGCTTGCCGAAGTTGCCACGCAGGAGCGAGCAGCGAAACTTGTCACGGCACTGTGCGATCCCGCCGGTTTCGGGCGTTCCTGCGGCATACCGACACTGCCCGCCGATGATCCAGATTACCGCCCGGAAAGTGGCTATGCGCGCGGTCCCGCATGGGCTCACACCAACTATATGGTATTGGCAGGATTGCGAAAATACGGGGAAACAAAGTTGGCGCGCACACTTGCCGAGCGTTTTTACCGGGCAGCGAAAGCAATTTGGCAGACGACTGGCACGATTTGGGAGAATTATTCCCCCGATCAATGTGATCGGCCACCGGAACATTCTGGTCGGGATTTTTGCGGATGGTCTGCGTTGGTCCCCATTACTTTTTACCGCGAATTTCTTTGTTGAGTAGAGAATTGAATGATGCAGGAATTTTTACAAATGTCAAATAAACGCTGGATGCGCCCGGCGGAACGGGCGGTGGAACCGCCCTTTTTCGCGGTATTTCGAAACTGTTTTCAACTGTCCGAACCGGGAGTGCTGCGTTTCACCTGGAGCGCCGACGAACGGGCGCAGCTCTTCTGTGACGGCGAACGGATCGCCGACGGGCCGCCGCGCGGCACGCCGCAGCGCTGGTTTACCTCCACGGTCGAACTGCCGCTGCCTTCGGGCCGCCATGTGCTCACCGCCCGGCTGTTCGCTTTCGGCAGGAACCTGACCGCCTATGCGCAGATGTCGGTCGCGCCCGGATTCTTCCTCGAAGAGGAATCCGGCCTCCTCTCTCCCGATTGGGAGTACCAGACCTGCATGGGCTGTTCGTTCTCCGGCAGCAAAACCGACTGGGGCAGCTACGCCCATCTGCTGACCGACGAGGATTTCAACTGGTCGGCCCTCCGCGGCGAAGGAGGCGTGTGGCGGAAGCCGGGCTTTTTCGAAGACCGCCGCGCACTGGTTCCCTCCGAACTGCCGCCGATGCGACACGAAGAGACAAACGGCTTCCGGAGAGTCGGAAACACTTTTCTATTCGATGATTACGTCTGCGTCTACGGCGATTACGAATTCTCCGGTGCCGGCGAAGTCCGGCTGCGCTGGGCGGAGCCGGGCTGTGAACCGGAAGCGCTCGACGACACCTTCCTCAATCAGAGCAAACCCGGCGACCCCTGGCCCGTGTTTTCCGGTTCCGGCGACCGTTTCCGCCTGACCGGAGGACAGCGTGTCCGCTGGCAGGATTACTGGTGGCACGCCGGGCGCACGCTCGAAATGACCCTCTACGGCAACGTGAAACTCGAATCGGCGCGATTCTTCCGCACCGGATATCCTTGGAAGCTGCGCCGGACGTTGAGCCTTCCCGGCGACGCGCGGCTTTCGCGGCTGCTGCGACACTCATGGAACACGTTGCAGGCGTGCACCTTCGAAACATTGATGGACTGCCCCTACTACGAACAGCTTCAATACATTTCCGACAGCCGGTTCGACCTGCTTTCCCTCTATGAACTCTCCGGCGACATCCGCCTGGCGGAAAACGCCCTGCGGCAGTTCGCCGAAGGGCAGTATTCCTCCGGCATGCTCCCCTGCCGCTACCCGACCCGGGAACATGCGCAATATCATGCCTCCCCGGGGGAACTTTATCAGCTTCACATTCCAGCGTTCACTTCGTTCTACATCCAGCTGCTCCACGATTTTGCCCGGCTGCGGCGCAACGATGCCCTGGTTTGTGAACTGCTTCCGGTGGCCAGACGAGCCGCCGATTACCTCAACTCCACGCTGGGAGAGGATCAGCTGCTCCATGCGCCGGGCTGGAACTTCATCGACTGGCTGGACAACTGGGAGGCAGGAATTCCTCCCGGCTGTCGTTACGGCGAAGGCTGCACCCTCAACCTGATCCACCTGCTCAGTTTGCAGCAGCTCGCCGATCTGGAACAGTGTTTCGGGAGCACCCGGCAGGCCGCGCTCCGGCAGGAACAGGCGGCGCGTCTCGAACAGGCGATCCGACACACCTACTGGATCGACGAACGCAACTGCTTCGCCGAAGACAGCGCCCGCAGCTACGTTTCGGAGCACGCCCAGGTGTTTGCCCTGCTCGCTCTCAACGAACGGGCGGTGATTCCAGTACTGCGTTCCGGAACGCTGGATGAATGCGGCATCGCTTTCTCCTTCTACTACCTTGAAGCGTGCCGCATCCATCGCCTCGATGACCTCTTCGCCCGACGGCGGGAGCGTTACTTTCAGGCGGCGGAAACGCCCGGATTGCGCACCATGCCGGAACTGTTCCCCAACGACTGGTGGCAGCGCTCCGACTGTCATGCCTGGGGGGCGCACTTTCTCTATTTTCAATTCACCGCAGGGACCATTCTCGATCCGATTCCCCGGGCAACTCTGCCGGAAACACAGCCATGAATTCCTTCTGTCAGGGTGCTCTCGATATTGCCGGACAAAAACTCTTCCGCGATCCCAGGCCGACGCGGCTCGGACATTCCGCGGCAACGGTTGGATCCTATAGCAGACTACGGCGTATGTTTTAAATAAATCTCAATAATCACTTTTACCTATTGACAATAAGCTCCTTTGCCGGTATAATATCACATTGCATTATGCTGGAACAAAAAGGGGCTTCTGTCGATGAGAACGAGGAATGTCAAGGAATTCGGCGCCACTGGCAACGGAACGACTCTGGATACCGTCGCCATCCAGACGGCCATTGATGCGGGCGGGCTGGTTTATTTTCCTCCCGGCGTCTATCTGAGCGGTACTTTGTATTTGCGCAGCAATGGAGGTCTGGAGCTTTCTCCGGGCGCGATCCTGCGGGGCAGCCCGAACCTTGCAGACTACAATCCGGCTGATTTCGTACCGCAGAACAGTGCCAGCAAAGCGGAAGTGACTTCCGGCGGCCATCTGATCGCCGCCGTCGAATGTTCCAACATCGTTCTCTGCGGCGGAGGCACGATCGACGGGAATCATCCGGCGTTTCTCAATGAAACCGACCCGGAATGCCCCCTTATGTATCGCAGAATTGCGCGCCCGGGGCAGATGGTGTTTCTCTGCGAATGCACCGATGTGCGCATTCAGAACCTGAATTTAAAAAACTCGCCCTATTGGACCTGTTTTCTACATGGATGTGAAGAGGTTACGATTCATGGCCTCCACATTCAAAGTGATCCTCGCGTATTGAACGACGACGGCATTGATCTGGATTGCTGCCGGCGTGTCACCGTCTCGGACTGCATCATCTCCACCGGCGACGATGCCTTGACGCTTCGCGGCAACAACAGCCGCCTGAAACAAAAACGCGACTGCTGCGAAATCGTCGTGACCAACTGCATTCTGGAGAGCCATTACGCCAATGCAATCCGGGTTGGCGTCGGCTGCGGAGAAATTCATGATGCGCTCTTTGAAAATATCATCGTTCCCGGGTACCGCACGGCAATTTCCCTGGTGTCCAACTGGAGCAATGACCCGGCCAGCTGTGTCGGAGCGGAAATTCACGATATCGAATTCCGCAACATCCGCAGTCATGCGCGCCGCTTTCTGCAGATCAAACTCGACAACGCACCGGAGGGAAACGCGCACACCTCCGCAACGCTTCACGGCATTATGATCCAACACGTCCGCGGCACGATGGAACTGTCGAACATGCTGCGCGGCAACGGAGTCGGTAAATTATACGACATCACGCTCGACGACATCCGCCTGAACTGCCGGGGGAACGGCCCCGCGCCGGAACTGGATTTCAAAGGAGCGTGGGGGCACGCTTCGACCGATGCGGCATTCGAACTGAACCATGCCGATGAGATTGAGTTCCGCAATGTCCGAATCGATTATGCGCCGGAAGCTTGCGGCTGGCACGCCGACATCCGGGCAGATCATTCCACGTTTCACACAACGATGTGCAAATTCAGCCACGGGTTTCAGCCGGAATCCACCCGATGACTGCGGCACAGGGCACGGCATATGTTCATTGCCCCCTGCGCCACCTCGACGTTGCGGAGCTGAAGTTGCACCATGCGCGGCGGCGGCAGTGAAGGAATCGCATTCCATTCGGCCACTGCCGCCGAAGTGTTTCAGCTTACTCGCCATGTGACGCTTGCCGAAAAAGCGGAAACCATTCCCGCTCGAAGACGAAACTCGTGAACGAACCCGGCGGAATTTCGTCCTTCTCGCGGGCAATCTTCAACAGAGTTGAATCAACGATCTGCCGTTGCACGCCGCCGGACGCGGCTGTGATTTTCGGACGACCATCACTTCACTTCTGCAAGAAACAGCTCTCCCGTTTCGCCCGGGAGGGATTCCAGGTAAACCGGAGCGATGTCGATCGTAAACGAACTTTCCGGAACCGGAACCGCCTTCCCGAGGTGAGAAATCGCCTTGTCTATTTTCCGCCCGGACCACTTCAATTGCACCGGATGCCCGATCGCCCACACGGCACAGACCGAAGTTCCATCGGGACGTTTCCAGTCGGCGCGAAAAGCGCCCCGTCCGATACGTTCGAGCTTCACCGGTGTTCCGCCGGGCGGATTCCGCCGGGTCAACTCGGCGGCGGCCACGGCCGCAGGTTTGGGTGAAAAATCCTGATGCAGAATGCCGTAATGCGCTTCCGGCCCCTTGTCGTTCTCCCCCGCCCGATAGCGGTAATAGAAGACGTGCTGCACGCCACACCCGAGCGCCACCAGATAATGCCGGACGAAAAGCGCCGCCTGCAACGATTCACTGCAGGAGACTGACCCCTGGTTGTTGGTGAGCCAGAGAAAATTTCCCTTCAAATCGCTGTCGAAACAAAAGAGCGCCGCAATCGGAGCTTGAAATCCCCCCTCCGCCTGCGCATAAACCAATGGAATCATCCGGTCATTGCCCCGGCAATTGGCGTTGCTGATGAAACGGATGCTGTCCACCTGACGGATTTTAAGGTCGGGGAACTCCGGCGCCGGAACAATCTTCTGCAACAGCTGCGGCGTTCCCGGACGGGTCCAGAAGGCAAACCAGTCAATGTGAAACGGTTCAATATACTTCTTGTTGACCTGTATGCGGTCAAAGTATCCATCCTCACGCTGAACCAAGTCAAAATAAAACGGCAATGAATTGGGCAGAATCACCGTTCCTCCCCGACGCAGCCAATTGAGGATGCTCGGAAGTTTCACTCCGGGGAACTCCTCCGACCCCGGCAACGCCAGCACGGGACACTCGTCGGGCGAAAGTGTTTCAAGCCCGGCAAAACTCACCTCGCGCCGCGTCGCGCCCGCGGGCATGTAGTCGGAGGTGCGCAAGTTGACGCCATCGGTGTAAAACATCATTTCATCATCGACGATCACCGCATACTTGAGCGTTTCCGGCTTGAAGCCGAGCTTCTTCAATCCCGCTTCGACCACCGCCCGGGTGAACCCCTCCCGGAAGGGCGAAGTTGAATTGCCGAATTCCGTAATCCAGATCGGCACATCGATCCGGTATTCCTTCATCAACGCGCGCAACCGGGCAATCTGACGGATCAGGCGGGACTCCGGAAAATTCTTCATCTGATAAGGATGCATATTGATCCCGTCGAAACTGCCGCCCGCCCCGGCCCGGAAGGCTCGCTCCCAAAAGGGGAATGGATCGTTGAAATCCGAAAGCCCGCTGAAGAGCACGGTCGAATCGGGATCGATTTTCTTGATCTGCGCGTAGGTTTCGCGGAGCAGTTCCGTATAATTTTCCGCACTCGGCGTGTCGCCCCAGGGGCCGGCACAATCCACTTCATTGAAAATTTCGTAATAACGGACTTTTCCTTTGTAACGCAAGACAGTCCGTTCGACAAATTTACGCCATTTGTCGCGATTCCGGAACGGCGGCCGGGCATGCGAAGGGATGGTCCCCGGCAGAATCAGCAACACCTCAGCGCCGCGTTTCACGCACGCATCAATCGCCGGATCGAGCCGCGAATAATCCCACTTCCCCGGTTCGCGTTCGATCGCCCCCCAGTCCGCGTCGAACCGGATGAATACATAACCGGACTTGAGCATGCCCTCAAGTTCCCGAATCATTTCCGGCTGTGACATCCGGCTCAAATGTGCGGCCATCCCGTAGGGAGTTGCGGCAGCAGCGGCCAGTGCCGGCGCCAGAAAGAGCGCGGCAAAAATCAGATGGAGAACAGTTTTCATCGAGCCAATTCTTCCTTCTCAAAATTCCCGTTGACGAATGCGGAAAACTGCAGCGCCGTATCCGCAAGTTCTGCCGCACTCCGCGTCGTGATCGCACCGTCAGCGGTGACGCTGTTGGCCCGGTTTTCATGCAGCGTGTTGACCGCGCTCTCCTGGTAGAACGCGCGCGGCGCAAAGTAGGAGTTCGGCGAATGGCTGCCGGTAAATTTCGCACTGTCGGCGAGAAAAACCGTCTGCGCAGGTTGTTTCATCAGTTCCGGCTTCAATGTATAGCTCTCGCTGAACACCGCGCCACGGGCAAAATTCCCCAGCGTTCCCCGGACGCGTTTGCCGTAATCCCAGTTGTCGGCGCTGATGTCACCGGCATACAATCCGTAACAGCAGAAATCCCAGATTGCCGACGCGGTCTTCCGGCGCGCAGCGCCATCCGGACTCGGATTTGCCGGACAACTCAGAACTGCCGGTCCGAGAAGATAATTGGTATCCGTCACCAGAATTCGGCTCCAGGTCCGGTTCTTGCCGGAAGTTTTGAAAAATCCGGGGTAGTATCCGGCATAATCCGTTGCATAGTGCTGAAACGCCATCACGATATCACGAAGATTGCTCCGGCACAGCTCCTCGTCACTCTGGCGCGACGCGGCCGAAAGTCCTGGCACAAACAAAATTGCTGCAAATAGAACAATGCCGACAATCAGACAAAGTTCCACCAAGGTAAAGGATTGTTTTTTCATCTTTTCTCTCTCCTGGTTATTTTAGAAGGTGATCCGTTGCCCGTTAACATCAACCGCCGCGGAAAAGCTCAACACATTCTCCTTGAGTTTCCCCATACCGAGCGCATCGACGTGACCGTCAAAGAAACCGACATTCGCGCGCTTGTTATGGATGAGGTGCACGGCCGAATCCTGATAGAACGCCCGCGGCAGGAAGAAGCAGAAGGGTTCAGCGGAATCGAGCTTCGCATTATCGATGATGAGCGGAACAGCAGAGGCATTTTTCAACCGCCGTACGACATAAGTCAGACCGGACAGCTCAAACGCAGCGCCGATCGTGTAATTGCCGAGGAGCGGTTTCAGCCGGATCGCATAATCCCAGCCATCGGGACTGAGATTCCCGGCGTAAACACCGTAGGTGACGTAATCCCAGCCATCCCCGACCAGATTGAAATTCGCTGCTGTCTTAGGCGCCGTATTCGCCGGACAGCTCAGATTTTTCCAGTGCGGGAGATATTTCTCCGTATAGAGAATCCGCCCCCAGGTTTTGTTGCCGCCTTTGTTGAGGTAACCGACCATAAAACCGTTGTTGTCGCTGCTGTAAAGAGTCTGCGCCTTGATGATCTGCGACAAATTATTGAGGCAGCTCGCCGACCGCCCGCGTTCGCGCGCCTGATTCAATGCGGGAAGCAGCATCGAAGCAAGAATCGCGATGATCGCGATCGTAATAAGCAGTTCGATCAGCGTAAACCGTTCACACCGTACCGGTAATCTGCGGTATGAATGGAACATTCCGCCACGTTCCTCACAGGGTTGCCTAGAAACAAGCTGTTGATAAGTTTTCATGATGCATCCTTTCTCGTATGAACATATCTTTCGTATCGCATGACACCTCTGCCACCACCAGGCCGTGCAGCAGCTTGACCGTGCCGTCGCCGCCGCAACGGGAAAAATCAATGTTGTTCAGCAAAGTTTTCAGCCGGCGCCGGAGTTCATCCGGAAGTACCAGGCGGCCGGCCGCCATAATCGCAAGAGAGCACCCCAGGCGCCGCAATAGTGTGTTCGGCTCCAGATAAGAGAGCGGAAACACCGGTGTGGCATACATATTTCCCTGACAGGCGATGCAGAATCCATTGTCCGAAATCGAATCCGGATGAAGGCTGAACCGGCCGCGGCGCCAGTTCGCGTTGAGCACTCCCCACCCTCCGGTGAACTTCTCCGCCTCGGCAATGGTGGATTCGAGATGGCTCAGCCCGAACTCCCCGGTCCGCGCAAGCACTTGATCCAGTTGCGCTTCCTTCTCGGGGAAAAGCCCGCATTCGCGCAACAGCAACAGCGAAAACTGCATTTGCGCGATCGGCAGGTCCCACCAGGAGTCACGGTTATGCATCCTCATACTCTGTTCGACGCCCGGCCCCAGGAAACGTTTCGCCTCCTCGAGCCACTCCCGTTCTCCGGTCGCGATAAATGCAGCGGCATAGATCATCGGCAACCGGAGCGCCTCATGATCGTCACACTCCCACATTTTCGACACCAGCGCCTCGCGTCCATCCAGTCGCATCAGGTTGAAATGGTTCTCCGGGGTCACATGCGTCCGGCAGTCCTCGGCGATGGCCTTCAGCAGTACAGCGGCTTTCTCCCGCGTCGAATCCGGCACGGTTGGGAAGAAGCGGAGCACCCGCCACAAGCCGTAAACCGCCAGCGTAAACTGATCGCGCGATGAATTGCTGTAGCACACCTCCGGAGCACGCACCGAAAACCCGCGTGCGACAAAACCGTTCCTCCCGTGCAATGTAATGCAACGTTCCATCCCGTCCACCAGACGCGCCGCCCAGAGCGGATCGCCGTCGATGCGCCAGAGGGTATCGAGCATCGTCCCGGCGTTGATCGCGCAATCCTCCATACCGGTTCCCCAACCGCAGGGATTCGGCAGATTGGCCTCCACTTCGGCACGGCACGGCAGGTGCGCAAAGCGTTGCGCCGGCTCGCGCGAAGTAACGTAATCATAAATCAGCCCGGTCTCGGGGCAGTAGAGCGTCTCACGAACTTGACGCAGGATGTCGTTTTGAATCATCAAAGCAGTTCCTTTCCGATATTTTCTTCTAACATTATACTTCAAATGGATTTGAAATACAACAG
>NZ_DBEXAY010000142.1:0-3421 GCF_048170485.1 Victivallis sp.
AGAAAAAAACAGAACTATATTTCTCTTCATGGAAAAGAATACCGCCATCGTCAACCGCAACCGGGTCATGTATGCCGCCAACCGGATGCAACTGCAGATCCGGCACTTCGCCCGCGGCGTTTTCCCGCGGGCACGGCGATATGGCGGACGACGGCCGCGTCGTGAACGGGCGGAACGCCGGAGAATAACAACCCAACGGGAATTGACATGGAAACCTTGCATTATCAAAATGACCGGATCGAGATTGAAATTGCGCCGGAACCGTTTTTCACTCTGAAAAAATTCCGGGACCGCCGCAGCGGCTTGAATCTATGCGTTTCCGCTCCGCAGGAGATCACGGCGGACCGGAAGCTCCTGGGCGAAATCAGCTTTCTCGGCATGGAAGAACTGAACAATGAAATTCTGCTGAATTACCGGGTCGGCGATATCCGGTTGGAACGGCATCTGTTTTTTTACCGGACGGCCGGAGCTTTCCGGTATTATGATGTTTTTTCGACCGAAAACGATCATGCGGCGATGTATTACTCCACGCTGCTCAATCTTGTTCTCGAAACGGAAGCGGGACAGGCGGAATGCGTCGATTTTTTCAGCAGCACCGACCACTCCAACCACCGTCTGCTCCGCCGTCAGGCCCGGCCCGGGAAAAATGTCGGCGGCTATTTCCTGACGGACCGGTTCTTCATCTACAAGGAAGCGCCGATGCCGGATTCGCGGCCGATCAAAGGAGAATATGACTTTCTGTGGATTCCCGGAGAGGGCCGCCTTGAAATGGTCGGGCTTGGCTTCGACAACCTGCGGCGCGGTGAAAAACGCCGCGCTTACGGCGTTGTCGTCGGGTTGCGGGACGACTTCGGGCTGCAGCGTTACCAGCGTGAACGATACGGCAGGCTTGACCGCATGGAGGTTCTGGCAAACTCCTGGCCGGCCCTGCATCTGGACGTGACGGAGCCGGTCATCATGCGCGAACTGGAGCTGGCGGCGGAATCCGGCGTATCCACGGTATTCATCGACGACGGTTACTTCAGCGAATTCATGGGGGAGATCGATACGAAAAAATTCCCGGCCCGGTTTACCGCCCTTGCCGCCAGAGCCGCAGAACTGGGAGTCGAACTCGGTTTATGGGCCAATCCGCTCGGACTCGATATCCGGCATCCGAAAATGCTGCTGTGGGACGGTACCGAAGAACGGGATTTCATGCTCGATCCGCCGAAGTGGAATTGGCTGGCGCGCACCAACGACTTCCAGCAGACGGAACTGCAGGGCGGAGCCGGAGCCGAACGCAGCTACAGCCCGGTGGAACTGCTGGAACCGGAATGTTTCAGGTTCATGAAGGATAAATTCACCGGCTACTACCGGGAGTTCGGCATTCGCCGTTTCAAATTCGATCTTTACCAGTTGACCGCATTCAATACGCAGCGCGGCGACGCCCAGCTTCATTACGAAGCATACCGGCGATTGCTGGAGGAATTGCAGCAGGAGATTCCGGGGCTTGTGATTTCCATGGATATCACGCGCCGCAACCGGCCCGGTTTCGATTTCGGATTGGACTTCGGCCGGTTTTTCCTTGAAAACCGCGACCGGAATTATCCGGATCACCGCTACTATCACCCGTATATGGCGCTGGGAAATTTCCATCAGACCGCTCAATTCGTCCCGGCTCACCGTATTGAACTGGAAATGATGCCCCAGGCGGCGGAATATTCCGTCAACTATATCGCCGGAACCACGGTTTTCGCCACGCCGCTGTACTGGGGACTTCTGGCGGATACGTCTCCGCAACGGCGTGCCGAACTGAAAACCTTTTTTGAACAGACGGCAGCCTTGCGGGAACAATGGAAAAATTGTCTCGTACTTCCGATCGGCGAAGTTCCCCGCAAGGGAAACTGGAGCGCGGTCCTGGCACGTGAACCGGAAGGGGCGCGCGGCTGGCTCGGAGTTTACCGGCATGGCGCGGAGCAGCAGAGCTGCGCATTCGATCCGGCGGGAATGAAAGTGCGGAAGAAACTGCTCGGTTCCGGAGAGTTCCGGCCGGAGAACGAACGGACGGTATTCTCCGAACATGACGCCTATGCTTTTTCGCTTTACGAATTGGCGGATTGCTGATTTTTCGCTTCGGCGGCCGTAAAAAAGGTTGACTTCTGCGGCCGTCCGGGATATATTGCGCAGTGAAACAGTTCTCTTTCTGAATCGAATCATGGGATATATGGACAAACAGGCCAAATACCGTAAACTGCATGACCAGCTGCTGCGGCGCTTCGAACCGTTTCTGCCGGGAACGCGTCTCGACTCGGTCCGTTCGCTGCAAAAAGAATACCGGGTCAGTCTCGCCACGCTGAATACGGCATTGAAGATGCTGGTGGAAGAGGGAGTGATCGAAAGCGTCCGGAACAAGGGGTTGTATCGTACCGCGCCGGGTTGCGGAAACGCTTCGCGGACCGTCGTGCTGGTTCTGCCCGGCCAGGACGAACCGTTGTTCCGGAAGATCATCTTCGCCTGTTATGAGGCGCTGGAAAAACTGAATATGCGCATGCAACTGGCCATCTACGGCCTTTCCGCGGAACAGGAAACCGAAGTCGTAAGGGGAGTTCTGGAGGATGAGCCGGACGGCGTGCTCTACATGCCGACTCTGGTTTCCGGGACCTTGAAGCGGCTGCTGCTGGAATGGAGCCGAACCGTCCCGGTGATGCAGATCAACCGCGAAGTCGGCGAGCCTTCGCTTTCCTTCGTGGGCAACGAGTGTTTCGAATCGAGCCGCGAAGCGACGGCCATGCTGATCCGGCACGGTCATCGACGGATTGGTGTAATCTATGCAAATGATCTCCGAACCTGCCTAGATCAGCAGGAACGTATTGCCGGTTTTAGGGCGGCACTGGATGAGGCTGGTTTGACTTATGAACCGCAGAACAACATCATTTACGACAGTTTCGATTGTCGGATTTCCACGGATGTAATTACTCTTCTGTCATCACCTCGGCGGCCGACCGCCTTTTTTGCGACAAACAGTGTGTTTTTAAGCAACCTGATACAGAAAGCCGCTTTCTGCAAGCTCTCCATACCGAATGATTTGAGTGTCACCAGTTTTGATCTCGGGGAGACTTTCGCTCCTCTACCGCTGCAATTCGATCGTATGGAGCAGGCAACGGATTCGCTGTGCGCCCGGGCGGTGGA
Organism: Victivallis sp.; assembly: GCF_048170485.1. Taxonomy (NCBI): domain Bacteria; kingdom Pseudomonadati; phylum Lentisphaerota; class Lentisphaeria; order Victivallales; family Victivallaceae; genus Victivallis; species Victivallis sp. The sequence continues at coordinate 3,169 of NZ_DBEXAY010000142.1, forward strand.
GTTGCTGGACGAAATGATACGAACCCGGAATTTCGAACCGCACCGAGAACGCATTCCTGGTTACCTTGTCACTGGTGACTCTTGCCGGGACTGGCAAGAAGAGTAGTGGATTGATATTCCGTGCATCAATCACCTATAATGGCATGCTTACACATCCATAAATGCCGCATACTTCTTTCTTTATCACAATTTTTATTAGCTCCTCAAGGACAATTCCTGCATTTTATCTAAATTTTTTGGAAAAACTCATCCT
>NZ_DBEXAY010000143.1:0-3387 GCF_048170485.1 Victivallis sp.
AACGGTCAGGAGAGCGCGTTGCGGATTCTGGATGTGAGCAGAGCCGCCTCGAAGAGGAGCCGGTCCGGATTCCCCCCCTGCCCCTTCCTGCCGTAGAGGGAAACGCCGTAAAAACGATGCCGGTATTCGATCGGCAGACAGATGTTCCAGCAACCGTCGACTTCAACCCGGTGCAGATAGCCGTGCTCGGCGACCGACGCGGCAAGATGGTGCGCCTCCTCGCAGGTGAGACGGCAGGACTCCTGTTGCAGAAATTGTTCCGCCCCCTCCTCCGCCCCGGACTCCATCGTCAGAATCGCCAGCGCGATATAGGAACAGCCAGGCGGAACCCGGCAGGGCATGCCGTTGAGCTGGTCCGGACCGTACAGGTCGCTGCGGTAGAGATAGACCAGCTGGCCGTTCTCCATCCCCGCCAGCGCGCCGTTGACGCCGAGGGCCTCCGCACGGCTCCGGATCAACGGATTGGCCAGCCGGGAGAGCGGCGAGTTGAAGATCGCATTCTGCCCGAGCAGAATGAGGCCGAGGGCCGGCTCGAACCGGCGCGGACCGGAACGGACCAGATAACCGGCTTCAACCAGATCGGCGGCAATGCGCGACAGGGTGCTGGGTGGAATTCCGGACATCTCGCCGAGCTGCTTGAGCGAGACGGGCTCTTCCGCGGCGGCGGCCAGCTCAAGCACCCGGAAGGTTTTTTCCAGAAGCCGGTTTTTCATGGGTGCCTGCGACGTCACTGCCCGGCGGCAGAGGAGGCATCCTGTGCGGCGGCGGCCTCGTCCAGCTCATCCAGCAGGCGGCGGAGCGACGAGCGGCCGGTCTCGAGAACATGGAAAATCACGCGCCGGGAGGTCGAACTCGGGTGCGTCCGGTCATGCTCCCAGTAGCTCACGGAAAAGCGGGTCACGCCGGCGAAATTCCCGAGCGTCTTCTGAGAGAGGCGGAGGGCGCGGCGCAGTTCGCGGATATCCCGGGGCGCCGGCGGCAGAAGCAACTGCCGGCCGCCGCCGGAAAGTTTGCTGTACAGCTTGTCGAGCGTCTCACACCGCCGCCGGAGTTCGCCGACGGTGCGCATATTCGCGACCATATATCCGACCAGCGGAGTTACGACCGGGAGGACATCCGCCGGAAAACGCGACAGGGCATCCCGCGGCAGAACGGCATCATGTTTCAAAAGCGTCATAAGTTTCAATTCCTGTTCCATGCGAAAGAAGCCGCGGGATCCAGATCCATCAGCTGAAAAAAAAAATTTACGGCGACAACCGCGCAACTTCTTCCCAATTAGAGTTTCATCACCGCACGAAACAGACTCCGGTCTTCCTGCCGAACAAGGAAATCATTCGCAGTCCGGACCGTTCCGCCCGGCGACGATACACCGGCGGACCCCATCCCGATACGGACACCCCTTTAACATAACGCACTTCCGAAAAAAATGCAACCGGCAAACTCCGGAACCGCCGGAGAATCCGCCGGTTTCGCTGCGGGTTCCGGGAATTTCCGTTTTTTTTCCTCTTTCCTCTTGACAATCGCAAAAAAATCCGGTATAATATTACTGGTATCACACTGGTATCATATTTTTACGGGAAGCGCGATGGATCAACAGAGATTCAAGAAATCGAACCGAGACAAGAGTCCGCGCGGGCGGCTGCTGATCCAGCATTACATCTACGATCTGCAGGCGAGGAGCGGCGGGGAAAGCCGCCAGCTGCCTTCATCGCGGGAACTCGCGGCGCAGTTCGGGGTGTCGCGCTGCACGGTGACGCGCGAACTGGAGAAGCTGGTCCGCGACGGGGTGCTGGTAACGAAACAGGGTATCGGCACCTTTCTCGCCCCGGTGGCCAAAACGGGACCGGCGAAAAAAAGAATTATCGGATTGCTTTTCGGCTACGGCATCAACCACTGTTACAGTGAGTACGGCTGGAAGCTGATCGCCGCGAGCGGCACCATTCTGATCGAACATCATTGTCTGGTCCGCCCGATGAGCATCAGCTCGGGAGAGGAGGAAGGATTTTACCAGGAGCTGTGTGAAAATTTTGTGGATGGATTGATCTGGTTTGCCCCACCGGAAGAGAGATTCCCCATCATCCGGCGCATTTCCCGCCAGATTCCCACCGTGGTCTTCGGTTCGAGTGTTCCGGAGGAGTGCAATTCCCTCACCGTGGATTACACGGAAGAAAGCTACCAGGAGGGCAAGGAGCTGCTGCGGGAAGGCCGGAGTTCCTTCTGGGGGATAATGAATAACGACCCCGGAGCAGAGCTCTACCTGCGAGGTTACCGGAAGGCACTGGAAGAAGCGGGAAAAAGGCTTGATCCTGATATGATCTTCTACGCAACCTCCGCCTTGCCGGATCGGCTCCGGCAGGCGCTTCAGGCGGGGAAACACCCGGATGCTTTTTTGATCCACTCGCCCGACCTGCGTGAGGAAACCATCCGGCTGCTGCAGGAGTTTCAGATCGATTTTCAACAGCAGTGCCGTCTGATCAGCGGCAGCGCCGCGATGAAAATTCCCGGATTCGCCGGCTGGTGCCACGAACAGCCCTACCGGGAGATCGGGGAAGCCGCAACCGAACTGCTGTTGCGCCAGTTTGCCGGAGATCTCCGGGTTGAGCACAGGACGCTTGTCACGAAACATTTCGCCGTCAATCTGAAATAGAAGGGATGCGTATGAAAAAGAGATCCGGTCCATGCAACTGCAATTTTCAAAAAGTCTGCCCATATTTCACTCTGATTGAACTTCTTGTTGTAATAGCTATTATTGCAATTCTCGCGGCCATGCTGCTTCCTGCGTTGAACCAGGCCAGAGCCAGAGCAAAATCGATCAACTGTGTCAACCAGTTGAAACAGTGTATGACAGGTATGCAGCTTTACGCCGATTCCGAGGATGATTATCTGCCGGCAATCTGGATTGATAAAATTACCTGGGCACAGGCACTGGTCAAGGGAGGGTATGCCACCAGTGCCGTACCGAAAGAGCTTCAGGAAACTGATGTTTACAAATCCTATGCCTGTCCTGCAGTAGAACGCGGAGATGCACTCCCGGGTCAGTTCTGCTTTCGTACTTACGGGATGAACAATTATCTGGCCGGGAAATGGTCAAATACAACTGCAGTCAAACGTACCCGGATCGGCATAACCGGGTTCACCTGTGTCCCGCGGGGAAAACCAAGTGCAACGATAATTCTGGCAGACTCCCAGAATCCGCAGGTAACGAACAAGGTTGAACAGAGCTACATGCTCAACGCCAACAGCGGCCATGCTGTGTTGCGACATTTTCGACGCATCAACGCAGGGATGCTGGACGGCAGCGTCTCAAGCCCGGGTCCAAAAGAGTTGAAGGAAAAACATCAGTTTGATGCTGTCCTGCTCGAAGATGGTAAATCCAAGCTGAACCTG
>NZ_DBEXAY010000144.1:0-13890 GCF_048170485.1 Victivallis sp.
CCGCTGGCGATCGGATTTGGTCGTGATGGACGCGACAGCGGCAATCGCTTCCATTTGGGCCTCCTCTCCAATATGAATATAGTATTTATCAGCTATATCAGAATCGGTGCCGAGAATTGAAAGCAATACGGCTTTCGGGACGCCCGCTTCGGCACAATGACTGGCAAAGCTGTGGCGCAGGGAATGAAAGCCGTAGACCGTTGCCTTCTTCTTGCGCCCCGGCACCTCCACGGATGGCTCCAACCCGATCCAGCGGATCACCCGGAGAATGTCCAAGCCGACTTTATTGCATCCGACATCTTTGCCGCTGGCGTCTTTCTGCTTATAACGAGCCGCACAGTTCGGGCAGATATATTCATCACGCTTCCATGCCAACGCTTCCTCAAGTACCGCCAATAGCTGATCGGCGATTGGTATTGTGACCTCCTTACCGGTTTTGAACTGCTTGACCCAGATGCGCCGCCGTTCAAGATCAACCTTATGCCATTGCAGCAGAACGCAGTCTTTCAGCCGCTGGCCGGTGAACATCCCCAAATGATAGATGACCCGGATTTCCGGCTTGTTCTTCACTTTGTGCGTAGAATCGGCCAGTACGTCCAGCAATGCCTGTTCCTGCTCGCGAGTAAAGGCAAGACGGCGTGTATTGTGTTCCTGCTCTTCGCGGTCTTTACGCCACAGGACGGGCGATTGGAACGGGGAACCGTCGGGACAATACTCAATAAGAGTAGAGAAGATTTTCCGCAGCCGTTTGATCTTGCGGTTGTGCGTATCAACGGCCAGTTGACGTTCCCGGAGCTTTTGCGCATAGGCATCGGCGAGTTCCGGCGTCACTTCGTGAAGATATTGACAGCCTTTCGGAAGAGACTTCAGGAAATCTCTCCAGTCTGCTTCATAGGCGAGACGTTCGTTAACAGTTGCAGGAGTGGCACGATTCGGGTGTTTTGCGTAAACATTCCACGCTTCGGTAAGCAACAATACGTTTGCCGGCTTAATCAGATTGCGCGCGTGAGCAACATGTGCCGAAACGACTTCCATGCTGGTCGCTTTCAGAACCGGAAGCAGCTCTTTGACTTTCCGCTTCGCTTCTTCCTGATTCTTGGTTTTCAGGCTGATCGACTTGCGTTCACCGTTGATCTGATAACGATAATGATATGTCCCGTTCGGTTTCTGGTAGATGGTGCCGACTTCCTGCTTCATGACTTTCCTCGCCATTGCCCTCTTTCCTCATAACTATCCTCGTGAGCTAAAATAACACTGATTTCGAGGATTGAAAGGCAATAGTGGCACAAAACGGCACAAAATCTTGCATTCTGAGGTTAGAATGGTACCGGAGACGGGACTTGAACCCGTATGGTTGAAACCGCTTGATTTTGAGTCAAGTGCGTCTGCCATTCCGCCACTCCGGCACGTTTTTTCTTAACATAGCTCCCGAACGGCCGGTTTTCAAGCCGGAATCAGTAAGTTCCTACATAAAAAGAACCGATTCCGCCGGGAGCGAAGCTGACCCAGGCGATCCGGCGGTTCGCGATGTCGAGAAAGAGGTCGCCGCGGCCGCCGATTTCCGGCGAGGCCTCCCCCGCCGCGGGGGTCCAGCCCGTTGCCCGCAGTTCCGCCGCGGTCGAACGGAGCAGTTCTTCCGGCTCACCGGAGGCCGCGCGGAAGGAGCCGTAGAGGTTCCCGGTGCGGCCGAATTCGATCACCTGCACCGGCTCCGCGCCGAGCGGCAGCCGGGGCAGTCCGGAGGGCCAGTGCGGCGGTTTCGGGAGTTTTTCCGGCGTGACCACCTGGAATGCGGTCACCGGTTTGCCCGGGCCGGAGTCGATCAAAAGATACCGCTCCACCCGGCCGTCGCCGAGCGGATGGTTCACCCGGAGCGTTCCGCCGGAACGGGTCAGCTCCTCCGGTTTCAGCTGTCCGGCGAGGAGGCGCGCCAGCTCATCGAACGGGGTGAGAATTCGCGAAACGGTCATCTCGAGACGGAGACCGTTGAAGCGCAGCATTTCGCGGTGCTCCCCCCGCTGTTCCGCTCCCGGAAGCAGTTCGGAAATCTCCGCGACCGCTCCGTTCCCCGCGCCGTTGCGGTGGGGGCGGAGCGTGAACACCTCCGCCCGGAGAGCGGAGGTCAACAGCAGAAGGAGCAGGAGGCCCGCCGCGCGTTTCACCCGTCTACCGTCGTTTCAGACTCGCGACGAAGCGGCCGATCCGCTCGATCGCCTCGATGATGTCTTCGGCGCTGGAGGCGTAGCAGCAGCGGACGAATCCTTCGCCGCAGGCGCCGAACGCCGGTCCCGGCACCACCGCCACCCGTTCCGCCCGGAGCAGTTCCTCGGCGAATTCGGTCGAAGAGAGCCCGGTTGAAGCGATCGACGGGAAGGTGTAGAACGCCCCCTTCGGCATCAGGCAGTCGAGGCCGATCCGGTTGAATCCGGCCACCATCAAATTGCGCCGCTCGCGGTAGCTTTCGCGCATCTCGTTCATCGCCCGGCGGCCGTTGCGGAGCGCTTCCAGAGCCGCCTCCTGCGCGGTGGTCGAGGCGCACATGATCGCGTACTGGTGGACCTTCATCATCGCGTCGATGATCTCGTGGGGGCCGCAGGCGTAACCCACCCGCCAGCCGGTCATGGCGAACGCCTTGGAGAATCCGTGGAGGAAGATGGTCCGATCCCGCATTCCGGGCAGCGAGGCGATCGAGACGTGGGTCCCTTCGTAGGTGAGTTCGGAGTAGATCTCGTCGGTGATCACCACCAGGTCGTTTTCGATGGCGATTTCGGCGATCTTCTCGAGCCCTTCTTGCGACATCACCGCGCCGGTGGGGTTGCAGGGGAAGTTCAGCAGCAGCACCCGGCTGCGCGGAGTGATCTTCGAACGGAGCACCTCCGGGTCGAGCGCGAACCCGTCCTTGGCGTAGGTTTCCACCGGCACCGGGACGCCGTGCGCCATGCGCACTTCGGCCGGATAGGATACAAAGCACGGTTCGGTGTAGATCACCTCGTCGCCCGGATTGACCAGCGCGCGGATGGCGATGTCCAGCGCCTCGCTGACGCCGACGGTGACGATGCACTCGTTTTCGGGGCTGTACTGAACATGGTAGTCGGAGGCGACATAGTCGCAGATTTCCCGCCGCAGCGCGATCGTCCCCAGGTTGGAGGTGTAGCTGGTGTGCCCCTTCTCCAGCGAGAAGATGCCGCTTTCGCGGATGGTCCAGGGGGTGGTGAAATCGGGTTCGCCGACGCCGAGCGAGATGACGTCATCCATCGTGTTGACCAGATCGAAAAAGGCGCGGATTCCGCTCTTGGGCAGATCCTTGATATGGTCCGCAACCAGCGGTCTACGGACAGATTTTGAGTCGTTCATATTCTTCATCATTCTGCATGATCCTGCCGGATTCTTTGTATTTCTTCAGCAAAAAGCTCGTAGAGGTCGAGAGGACCCCTTCGATGGTGGAGAGTTTGGCGGAGACGAACGAGGCCACCTCCTGCAGGGAGTCGCCCTCCACCGTCAGCAGGAGGTCGAAACTCCCGGAGACCAGGTAGAGGTCGGTCACTTCCGGGAAGCGGGCAATGCGCCGCGCCACCTGGTCGAATCCGCCTTCGCGCCGCGGAGTCACCTTGACTTCGATCAGCGCCTTGACTTTGCTGTCGTCGAGTTCACTTTCGTTGAGAATCGCGGTGTAGCCGCGGATGATGCCGCATTTCTCCAGCTCGCGGATCTCCTGTTCCGCCTCCACGTCCGGGAGGCCCGCTCTCAGTGCGATTTCATGAATGCCCATACGGGCATTTTCCCTCAACAGGGCGAGAATCTTATGATTCATATCCTCTCCTTTCCCGCCGGACATCGCCGTGCGGATGTTATCCGTTGAATTTGCACATTCCCAGCACAATGAAGAGAACGCCGTTGTAGATGAAGCTGTCGAGCACATCGAAAACGCCGCCCATGCCCGGAATGATCGCGCCGGAATCCTTCACTCCGGCACTCCGTTTCAGCGCCGATTCGGTCAGGTCTCCGGCGAGGCTGCCGATGCCGAGCACCACGCCGGCGGTGATGTACCACCAGATCGAGGTGCCGAGATTCTGGAACGGCATCCGGCAGAAGGGGGCTTCCGCGTAGATCTTCCAGAAGATCAGGCTCACGCCGACCGAGAAGAGCAGTCCGCCGATGGTGCCCTCCCAGGATTTCTTCGGGCTGATCGAGGGGCAGATCTTGTGGTTGCCGTTCTTCATCCAGCGGCCGGAAAGCATGCCGAAGATGTAACCGCCGGTATCCATCGCCTTGGTGACGAGGATCAGGAAGAGGAACTGGCGCGCGCCGACGTTCAGCGGCACCGGTCCGAACGGCACACTGCGGTTGAAATAGACGACTGTCACGGTGTACATCGAGAATCCGATCAGCACCAGCACCCCGAGCGAAACCGCCGCGCGGAGCATCAGCTCCTTCCGGCGCTCCCGGCCGAAGAGCAGGAGGAACCAGCCGCCGAACGCGGTGAAGACCAGCACGAGCAGCTCCAGTTTCAGCAGGAACTGCGCCGTTTCCAGCTGGCCGGAAATCAGCAGCGTGTTGGAGGCCAGGTAGCCGAGAAAGAGCAGTCCGCCGAGCAGGGCCGTGGTTTTCGGCAGCGTCGGCGCGCCGCATTTCTCCACCATCCGGCAGCACTCGAAGAGCACCGCGGCAATGGCGCCGGAGGCGACGAAGGTGTAGATCCACGGCCCGCCTGCCGGCCAGTAGACGACGGCGGCGAGCAGTGCCAGGAGCAGAGGAAAGCTGATTGCCCGATAGAGGAACACTTTTTAAAACCCTTTCATTCGATCCGTTATTTTTCCGTTACTTTTCCGTTATTTCCGGCCGCCGAAACGGCGGTCGCGCTGCTGAAAGGCGGCGACGGCCGCTTTGAACTCCTCCTTGCCGAAGTCCGGCCAGAGGGTGTCGGTCACATAAAACTCCGCATAGGAGAGCTCCCAGAGCAGAAAGTTGCTCAGCCGGAGTTCGCCGCTGGTCCGGATCAGCAGATCCGGGTCCGGAATGTCCGGCGCATAGAGGTAGCTGCGGAAACTCTCCTCGGTGATCTCCCGGCGCGGATGCTCCGCCAGTTCGGCGGTGATCCGGTTGACCGCGTCGACGATTTCGGCGCGTCCGCCGTAGTTGAGCGCCAGATTGAGCGTGCCCTTCGTGTTGTTCTTCGTCGCCTCGACGGCGGCGAGCAGTTTCCGGCGCGCTCCGGCGGGGAGCCCGGCGGTCCGCCCGATGGTGCGCAGCCGGACCTCGCGCTTCTGCAGCTCCGGCAAATTCCGGTCGATGAACTCCTCGAGCAGATTCATCAGCGCCGTGATCTCGGCGGGCGGGCGCTTCCAGTTTTCGGTGCTGAAGGCGTAGAGCGTCAGAAACTCCACGCCGCACTCGTTCGCCGCCTCCAGCACTTCGGAGACCTGTTTCGCCCCCTGGCGGTGACCGGCGGTGCGGGGCAGACCGCGCTGCTCCGCCCAGCGGCCGTTGCCGTCCATGATGATGGCGACATGACGGATGTTGCTGTTCATCGTTCCTCTCCGCCGAACATCGCATCCTCGACCGCCGCGCAGACGGTGTGGTAGACCGGCAAATGAAGTTCCTGGATGCGATAGGTTTCCGAATCGGGTACCGCGATCACGATATCGGCATATTTTTCGCAGGCGCCGTGGCGGTTCCCGGTCAGCAGAATGGTACGGATTCCCATCATCTTCGCCGCCATTTCCGCGTATTTGACGTTGACTGCGCCGCCGCCGGTGGAGATGCCGAGGAGGACGTCCCCGTTCCGCCCGAGCGCGTAGAGCTGCTGGGCGTAGACCAGATAGGGATCGACGTCGTTGCAGAATGCGCTGGTGAATCCCGGGTGCGACAGCAGCGAGACGGAACGGAGTCCGCGCTGGAGCTTCCCGGCCAGCTCCGAACCCTCCGCGCCGAACCGCTCCGTGAAGCGCTTCTGTTCGGCCGCCGGGAGTTCGCGGCGGAGCAGGAATCCCTTCAGAAACTCCCCGCAGATGTGGTCGGCGTCGGCCGCCGAACCGCCGTTGCCGCAGCAGAAGAGGGTGTTGCCCGCCCGGAAGGCGGCGAGGATCGTTTCGATGGTTTCGCGGATTGCGGGCGCCGTCGGCGCCAGTTCGGGGTGGCGCCGCAGAAGAGTTTCGATATGGATTTCGATCGATTGCATCATCCTGTTCCTCGCTGCGTAAAATGATTTCAGATAACATAGCAAACAAACCGGTTTTTTTCAATCCCGGCAGCGGTTTTTCCGGGGAATTCCGGAGGAGGGGGAGGCAAAACGGAAAAAAAGTTGTCCGCACCGGCGGATTTTCCGTGCAAATTTTCCTTTGGGCGTCTATAGTAACCCAGCCGGAAAGATGGAGTTTCACACTGTGAAATTCCCCGTGAAAACCCCGGCGGAATCTGGAGAAGGATCATGAGAGAGCTGAAAGGAAAAATCGCACTGGTAACCGGCGCGTCGCGCGGCCTCGGCCGGGGCGTGGCCACCGTGCTGGCGGAAAAGGGAGCGACCGTCGTCGTCAATTTCCGGAGCGGCGCCGAAGCGGCGGCCGAAACCGTCGCCGCCATCGAAAAGGCGGGCGGAACCGCCGTCGCCATGCAGGCCGACGTCTCGGAGTCCGGAGAGGTCGGGAAACTGTTCGACCGGATTGCCGAAACCTTCGGCCGGCTCGACATTCTGGTCAACAACGCCGGCACTTCGCGCGCGCAGGACATCTTTGAAATGAGCGAGGCGGACTGGGATTTCATCCTCAAGACCAACCTCAAGAGCGTATTCTTGTGCAGCAAGCGGGCGATGGAGATGATGCGCGAACAGAACTTCGGCCGGATCATCTCGATGACCAGCATGGTCGCCTACCGCGGCGCGGTGTTCGGCCACTGCCACTACGCGGCGACGAAGGGGGCGATTCTCTCCTTCACCCGCACGATCGCGCGGACCGGCGCGCCCTATCACATCACCGCCAACGCGATCGCGCCGGGAATCATCGAAACCGAACTGCTCTTTCAGACCCACGGCGAGGAGGGGGTGGCGAAGCTCGCCGCGACCGTTCCGCTCGGGCTGGGCAAGCCGCGCGACGTGGGTCTGGCGGCGGCCTTTCTCGCGGGCGAGGGGGGCGGTTACATCACCGGCGCGTGCATCGACGTCAACGGCGGGATGTACTTCCACTAGGCGCCGCGGGAAACGGTCCGCCCCGCCGCCCCTCTCCTACTCCAGCTGGAGCACTTTCCAGAGGGAGGGATCCTCTCCGGTCCCCATTCCCGGCGCGGCGGCCAGATACCCCTCCCGCAGTTTGCCGTCGTTGTCGTTGACGATCAGATTGAAGCGGAATCCGGTTCCGGCGATCTCCCGCGTCATGCCGAGCGCGGCGAAGGGCAGGAGCGCCTCGTAAAAGGTCCGGCGGCTCCCGTCGTCGCGCCGGGCGTTCACCCGGACGGCGGAGGAGGGATCGGCGAATCCTTCCGGGCGGCTCCAGCAGAACACCTCCGTCCCTCCGTCGTCGCGCCGCGCAAAACCGATGCTCCAGAACCCCTTCTGCCCCGGCAGCGCCAGGCCGAACTGCACGCTGTCGCCCCGCCAGATCGACTCGCCGGAATTGGTCTGTACGGGAAGGTCGTCGGTGACCTCCGCTCTCAGGCGCAGAAACTCTCCGCGGCGTTCCAGAAAGATCCGGGCGGAGAGATCGGCCGGCCCCTTCCAGTAGAAGGGTTCGTTCCCCGGAGCGCTCGGCACCAGCGCGTGGTACTGCCCGGCGTCCGCCAGCACGAACAGCGGCTCGCCCGCCGCCGGCTTCCGGATCAGCGAAAGCGGAACCCGCTCGACCACGGCTCCGCCCAGCGAGAGCTCCAGCTGCAGCGTCGCCGGGTGCGAAAGCGGCGCGGTGAAGCTCTCCGCCGCCCGGAGATGGAGCGTCACCGCCCGGGTTTCTCCCGGCTGCAGCGGGACGACTTCACGTTCCGGCGTGACGGAGACCCCGTCCGGTGCCGCCGCGTTCAGCGTCAGGGAGAGCGGTTTCTCCGCCGGATTGAAGAGGGCTATGGGGCAGGTGCGTTCCCTGCCCGGCTCCAGAATGAGATGCACCGGCAGCTGTTCCGGCAGAAAGCCGCGCGCGAGGCGGATTTCCCCGTTTCCGCCCGGGGGCGTCTTCAGCGTGAAGGGGGTGGAGGAGACCGGGATGCACGCGTTCCCCCCCTGGAGTTCGACCGGCGTCTCCTTCCCGAAGAGATCCACCTTCACGGTTCCGGGGGGAAGGGTGGCGAAGAGGGTCCGCGGGCGTTCACGCTGATTATTCCAGAGCGCCAGCAGCGTCCCGCCGTCTGCGCGGCGGAACCGCAGGGCGCTGATCTCCTTGCCGGCGGGAATCCTGCCCGTGAATTCGGCGTTCCGGTAGGTGGCCGCGAGCATGTTGAAGGCAAGATAGGCCGGTTTCGGTTCGAACTCCGTCGTGAGCAGCCCGAAATGGCGCTCGTAATGGCCCGGGGCGTAGAGTTCGCCCTTCTCCCGCAGATTGTACCAGTTGTAGCCCACGGCGCCGAAGGCACGGGCGGTCAGAAGTTTCTTGAACAGGCTCGCCGCCTGCTCCCGTTCGCCGATCCGGACGGAGCTCTCCGCCGTCTCGTTGGAGTACCAGGGACGGGGGGCATTTTCGCCGATCAGACTGCTTCGCTCGAGCTGTTCCAGCTGCGCCAGATAGCCGGCGAGGGGGCCGTGGCCGTGAAAGGCGAAGAGGTCGAAGTGTTTACCGCCATCCTCCTTGAGCTGTTTGATCCAGCCGTTGTTGGAGCGGGGATCGCCCCCCGCGTCGGTCTGGGTGCCCGCGATGCCCCCGTTCATGACCACCGCCTGCGGCGAGACGCGCCGGATGGCGTCGTATCCGGCCCGGAGCAGCTCCATGTACCGGGGGAAGTCGAAGTTGGCGAAGAGGATGAGGTCCGGTTCGTTCCAGAGTTCGAAATAGCGGATGCGCCCCCGGTAATGTTCGGCGATCTTCGCGCAGAAGGCGGCGTAGAGCGCCGGATCGGCAAACCGGCCGACCCGGGCGAATTCCGGCGCGCGGTACTTCGGCGTGAAGTCGCGGGGAATCGCCCAGTCCGGCGGGTTTCCGAGGATCGCCTCCACTTCGACTCCCTGAGCGGCGAGCAGAGCGACGAGCTGGTCGTAGAGGGTGAAATTCCACCGGTCCGGTTCCGGCTGGAAGCGGTTCCAGGAGAAATCCAGCCGCATGATTCCGGCGCCGCAGAGGCCGGCGGCCAGAGCCTCCAGCTCCGCCTTTTCCCGGCCGAACCGCTCCATATGGCTGCAGACGCCGAGGAGGAATCCCGGGGCGCGTTTCGCGACCGGTCCCGCCGGGACCATGCGACCGAAGCGGTGTTCGCCGGAATACTCCTTTCCGGTGGCGCTGATCAGGCGGTAGTTGAGCTTCCACCACCCCGGGGCGGAGTAGTCGCCGGGAAGGACGATGCGCCCCGGAGTTTCCGGCGTGGCCCGGGCGGACACTCCGGCTTGCCGGAGGTTGCCGGCACCGTCCTCGATGCGCAGCACGCCGCCGAGGACGAGCTCGCCGGTGCCCTCGTTGCGGACGACGAGCGCGGGCGGTTCCTGCCGCTGCGGCAGCAGGAGATTGAACCGGTGTCCGGTCTTCAGCGAGAGGTTCACCGCCTCGCCGAAGCGCCGGAAAGAGAGGGAATCGAGCAGGATTCCGGCGCCGGGACGTGTCCGGGCGCTGCAGTCGACGGCGATGCCGTGAAAGCGGAGCGGCCAGTCGATTTTCCGGTTTCGATCGCCGCCCCAGACGGCGGCGGCGGCGCCTTCGGCGACGCGGTAGTCCAGCTGCCGTTTCCCGGAGAAGGTGCCGGATGCTGTGTTGACGAACTGGAAAAGCTCCCCGCTGGAATCCCGCAACCGGAGAACGATCCGGCGCAGTTCGACTGGTTCCGGGAATTCGACCAGAAGGGAGAAGGTCGCCTGTTCAAATCGGCCGATTTCGGGGGAGGCGGGCGAGACGAGCCCCAGTTCCATCGCGGCCGGGGCGGGGTTGCCCCAGCGGACGGCGGTGCCGTTCCGGCGGGAGCCGGACAGCGGGGCCGGTTCGATTTTCACCTGATCCAGGCCGGGAATTTTCCGCCCCTCCAGTTGGAATTCTGCATCGCCGAACTGCAGAAGTTCAGCGGCGGAAAGCGCCGGGAGGAGGAAACTGAGAAAGAGTGGCAGAAGGAGCTTGTGCATATCGTTTTCTTTCGTTGATTCCGAATCGAATTTTGTGAGAGAACCTTACGGCAGTTTTTGCCCATCGACGACCAGAGCGCTGATTCCCGCCGCCTGAAGGTCGGAGATGGAGCGGCTTTCGGCGTGGCCGTCGAAGTAGGCGATGTTGGCCCGGTGGCTGTGGTGCAGGGAAATGGTGGCGTTCACTTTGACGCTGAGCGGCATGTAGTAGAATCCGTATCCGTGCTCCGGAGAACCGGGGCTGACGTACATGGTGTCGGCGAAATGAACCGCTTCGGAGGGTTTCTTCAGCTTCTGCGTCGCATAGAAAAGATTTCCGGTGGTCATGACCTGATTGATCAGACAGAAGTTGCCCCACCCCTTCTCATCTTCAAAGAGGCTCATATCCCAGGTGTCGTTGAAGCGCAATGAGCCGTAGGTGCGAAACGGGTCGCTGATTCCTTCGGTGGGGAGCGAGGGGCAGAAGAAACTCTTCGTCCCGTAATAGGTGGAGCTGGCCAGGTATTTGTAGTCGAACAGAAGGATGGACCACGGAACGGTCGAGCCGGCGTCGTCTTTGATATAGGTGACCACCAGTCCATTGTTGTCCATCGCGTACAACTGCATGGCCGCGGCGTTCTGACGGAGACGGTTGAGGCACTCGGTCGCCCGGGTTTTCTCCCGTGCCGCGGTCAGGGCGGGCAGCAGCATTGCCGCCAGAATGGCGATCATCGCGATCACAACCAGGAGTTCGATGAGAGTAAAATTCTTTTTCATAAAAAACCTCGCAGTCATTTGCATCTGGGTATAATTATACTATATTCTGAATGGAAAAACAAGATACAAAAAAATCAGATTGTTATCATTTTGGAGTTTTTCAATGTACGAAGAGGCGAACCGTCCATTCCCGGATTTTCCGGTCGATATTCCGCTGCCGCTCTACGTCTGCAGCGTGGGGAAGCGCGGCGAAGAGAGCGGTTCCGATCGTGTTCCGCCGCTGCTCTCTCCGTTCATCGGCATGACCTTCTGCGTCCGCGGTTCAGGGGTGGCGTATCTCTTCGACCGCCCGTTCCGGATGCGGGAGAACGACGTGATCTTCTACTATCCGCACGAGGAGCACCGTTTTCTGGCGGATTCCGAAGAGAGCGTCATCGCCTGGGTCAATTTTGACGGACCGCTGGCGATGTCGGTGTTTTCCAGTTACCGGTTCCCCCGCTCTTTCCCGCTGGAGAAGGGGTTCCCGGAGGAGATCTACCAGGAGTTGCTCGGCTGTCTGCCGAAATCCGACCACGACTCGGTGCTCCACGCGTCGACCCAGCTTTTTCTGCTGTTCGAATATCTCGCCGGAGAGAAGAAAAAGAGCTTTCTCGAGTCGGGCGACGTCGTGGAGCGGGCCCTGCGGTACATCAAAGCCAATTTGTCAAATTCTGAACTGAATGTCAACACGCTCTGCGATGTTCTGCACCTCTCCCGCTCCACCTTCCGCAAACGCTTTGCGGAGGCGATGCACGTCACCCCCGGCGAATACATCCGGAATCAGCGGATCGCCCGGGCGAGGACGCTGCTGGCCGGAACCGACCTCTCCATCCAGGAGATCGGCCGGGAGTGCGGTTTTCAGGAGAAGACCTCGTTCAGCCGTTTTTTCAAGGCCTGCCCGAACAGCATGCCGCCGAGTGAATACCGGAGGGTTTACAACCGGACCGGCCTTGCTCCCGGGGAGCCGCCCTCACCGGAAGCCCCGCGCCGCAAAGACCCGGAGATTTCTGACAGAAAGAACAAAGAATGAAGTTCCATTTACGAGAAAGGGAGGAGAAATGCAGAGGAAGGAAGCGATGTTTTACCGGCGGGAGGAGGCGGGAATGCTCCGTTGCACCCTCTGCCCGCGCAACTGCCGGATTGCGCCGGGCGAATGCGGATACTGCGGCGTGCGGCGCAACTCCGATGGACGGCTTGAAGCGCTCACCTGGTGCCGCCCGGTGGCGGTGCAGATCGATCCGATCGAGAAGAAGCCGCTGGCGTATTTCCTGCCCGGTTCGCGCACCTTTTCGCTCGGCACCTTCGGCTGCAACCTCGGGTGTGTCTTCTGCCAGAACGACGAGCTCTCGCGGGGGAGTTATCCGCCGGGATTCCACGAACGGGAGGTGGCGCCGGAGGAGATCGTCGAAGCGGCGCTCCGCCACGGCTGCCGTTCGGTGGCGTTCACCTACAACGAACCGACGGTTTTCTTCGAATACGCCCTCGAAATCGCCCGCCTGGCGAAGCAGGCGAATCTCGCGACAGTGCTGGTCAGCAACGGCTGGATCAACCCGGAGCCGATGCGCGAACTCTACCCTCTCATCGACGCCGCCAACATCGACATGAAGGGGTTCAGCGAGAACTTCTACCGGGAGCTCTGCGGCGGGAGTCTCGCGCCGGTGCTCCGGTCGATGGAGTACTTCGGCCGGGAGCTGGGGCGCCATCTGGAGATCACCAATCTGGTGATTCCGGGCCGGAACGATTCGCCGGAGATGATCGGCGCCTTTCTCGACTGGGTGGAGGAGACGCTCGGGCGGGAGCAGCCGATTCACTTCACCGCCTTCCACCCGGCCTGCCGGCTGTTCGACCCGCCGACGCCGCCGGCACGGTTGCGGGAGATCCGCGACCTGGCCCGCGGCCGGGGATTCACCCGGATCCGGCTCGGGAACATTCCGGACACCGAGGCGTAACCGGGTCAGCGCGAAACCTCGAGAGAACAGCGCCAGCTCCGGCTCTCTCCCGGAGCGACCGAAAAGCGGCGGAAGGGTTCGAGCGAGAAGAACTTCTTCGGATGCTTCCAGAACACCGCCCGGTCCATGGCGGGAGTGCACTGGAGCGTGACGCTGTTGCAGAGCGGCGAAAAGTTTCCGGCGGCGATACTGGTGCCGGAGCGGATGGATTCCGTACTTTCCCCCGCGGCGGCAATGCTCTCCCGTGCCTTGCCTGGCAACTGGAACCAGCTTTCGTTGAATCCCGGTGCGATATCGAAGAAGGGATGGGCGTAGAGTTCGGTGTCAATTCGGCGGCGGCCGGTGTTGGCGAGGGTGAACTCATATTCGGCGGGGCTGTCGCCCGGCCGCAGGGTCAGTGTCACGGTCAACTCGTAGGAGTAACCGGCGTGATCGCCGGAGTTCTGTTGGCAAATGATGCGGATGGTTCCTCCGGAGCTCTCCACCGAGGTCTGCCACGGGAAGAGTTCGACCGGTCGGGTTTCAAACCGTCCCGCACCGTGCTCCCGGACGACGCCGACGCCGATCTGAATCCGGGTGGAGTGGCCCGGGAGCTCCCCCGGGTCGAGTTCGAGAGTGGGGTAGAATTCGAACGGGCAGCCGTACGCCGGCAGCCGCCAGTGGGTGGAACGGGCCCGGAGGATGCTCGTTTCCGCACCCTGGGGAACCAGGCTCCGGATCCAGCCGCCGAGCAGGAAACGGCAACCGGTCGAACGCACGTCGCGCGGCTGCGAAGCGTCGACCACCTCGACCCGGAATGTGCCGGTGTCGAACCACTGCGACACCGGCGGCGGCGGATCCGGCGGCGTGCTCCGGCAGCCGGAGAACAGCAGAATTCCGAGGAGTCCAAAAAAATTCAACCATATCATTACAAACTGGTTGCCGGTTTGTCTTCTCCGATCCGTCATTTCTCCGTCACTTTTCCGTTATTTA
>NZ_DBEXAY010000145.1:0-4067 GCF_048170485.1 Victivallis sp.
GTCAGAAATACCACAAAACGACTTGACAAAACCTAACATAGAAGGATATGATTTTGAGAATCTGCCTGAATCTGTACGGCTGGGGATTCGTCTTCTGCTGGTATGCCAGAAGAAACTCCTGAACGAGCCGCCAGCAGAGCATATCGATCCGATCAATGGCGCCGAACTCCTCAAGATGAAAAACTTCCGTTTGAATGGATCGAAAAATTTCGAACGTCTCCCAGAGCTGCGGAAGTTCACTGAAAATGAACTCGTCGAACGTTCCCATGTTCATGACATTTTCCGATATCGCCGGGGAATAAGCAAAAAAGAAACTGGAGTGAACAGCTCCTCCGGAATCCTCATGAATTTCTCCCGGCTTCTTCAGCAGGATATGCGGATATGCCGCATAATACTTCTTCCCGTTGACCAGCAAGTGGTTTCCAGCTGCGTTTCCGGTGAGGCGAAGTGCGAATCCGAGCTGATCGAGAATCTGTTTCCGCGGCTGCACCTCATCTTCATAATAGGTCACGACGGAAACAGGCGGCACGAGATGAAGCATGCGCTTCAAATCTTCCATATGAACTTGAAAAACGATACCCATAGTATTTATAACAGTATCATCTTCTTCTGAAAAAGCAAGTTTTTTTCAGAAAAAAGGAAGATTGAATTTGGCGTAAATACAATATTTTTTGGATAAGATCGTCTCTGTTAAAATCACCATCACCATGCTATATTACGATTGTCGCGGGAATCCTGAACCAATGGAGAAACAACGATTATGAGATCAAGCAACTGGATTGCGGCCGCGCTTCTGCTGAGCGGCCTGACGGCATTCGCGGCTCAGCCGGCATGGGTTCACGAAAAGGGAAACGGCCAGATTGAACTCAAGGATCCTGCCAATCAGAAGAGAACCGTTCTGACCCTCCACGCCCCGGGCAAGGTGACGGTCCGGAAGATTGAAAACCGCTGTTTTTCGATCCAGACGGATTTCGCCGGCAAAATCATTCCCGGAGTCTACGGAATCCGCAATGGGAAAGAGAATTCATTTGACTTTTTCTGGAAGCTGGAAGGCGAGTGGTCCCGGAGAATTGGAAGTGGCGCATTTGTGTTTTCTCTGGATCCGAGTCTCCGAGGGAAAACACTTTTTTTCTTGGAGGAAAATGGCAAACAGAGCACAGTCTCCCTGCCGCAGGAGAAAAATCTTACCAGATGGCTTCGTCCTCCGTTCAATCGGAAAATTGTTCAGCGCATTGACGTTCCGCTTTCCAGCGGAACCCTCCGGATCGACGGAGCCGGCTGTGAAGTCGCCTGTATGGTTTACGGCTACAACAGCGGCGATTTCCGTCTCTTCCCGAAAAACGGCTATTTGCAGGGAGAGGTTACGATTCAGTATCTCCCGTTCCTCATTACTCCGATCGATATTTCCCCGGCGGCAAACCGGTCATTCGCCGATGACGTGGCGGACGATGGGAAGGGCGGCTGGACCGATCAGGGAAAACAGCAGGATCTTTCTCAATTCAAGGAAAAACAGCTGCACGCGGACGGCGTCCGGTTCAACATTGCACCGGGGGAGAAAACCTGCATGGTTCTCGGGAAAAGGTTCAAGGGGACTCTCGCCGAAGCGAAAATCTCAGCCGGCAGGAAATCGTTCGACTGGCTCTATCTGCTGCATGCCGCCGCGTGGTGCGGAAAAAAGGAAGAAGTTGTCGGCCGTATTGAAGTCGTCTATTCCGACGGCGGCCGCCAGACCATTCCGGTCCGCAACGCCGTGGATGTGAACAACTGGTGGGGGGATCCGAAAAATCTGGAAAACTGGCAGCGAATCTGGAGCACAGAAAATAAGGATGAGATGAGGTTCGGACTTGGCATGTCCCGTTTCGCGCTGCAGGATCGACCGGTTCAGGCGTTCATTTTCCACGCGGAAGGGGACGCGATGTGGATGATTGTCGCGGCCACGGGCATTTCCGGCAGGGCGATTTTTTTCGCTCCGAAGCTGGAGAAGGAGCCGGAGGAAAAATCGTTTTCCATCGCCCCGGGAAAGGAGTGGAAGGTTTATCGGTATGAGCACGGGGTTATTCCCGGCAGCATCCTCGACTTCAGTTCTCTGGCCCCGACGGTTCCCGCTGGAACCTATGGCAAGGTTGTCATTCGCAACGGCCATTTTGAATTTGAGAATAGACCCGGCAAGGCGGTCCGGTTCTACGGAACCAATGCCTGTTTCGAGGGGACTCTGCTCCCGGAGGATTTGATTCAATATTATACCCGGCGCCTGAAACAGTACGGCATGAATGCACTTCGGCTGCATCATTTTGACGTCGAACTCGTCAGGCCCGGCACGGGTATCGTGTTCGACGAGGCGAAGCTCGACCGTTTCTTCCGCCAGATCGCCGAATTCAAAAAGGCCGGTTTTTATATCACACTCGATCTTTACACCCTGCGCCGGAAAGGGTTCCCGGAAAAATACGCGGGAATTTCTACGTTTGAGGCGAAAATTCTCGCCCAGTTTGATCCGGAAATACGGGAGAACATGATGGATTTCGCACGCGGCGTTCTCGCGCGGAAAAATCCTTACACCGGCATGACTCTGGCGGAAGACCCCGCTCTGCTCAGCGTTGCGCTGATGAATGAGGTTCAGCTGATCGGCAATCGCGGCATCAGGTACAACAGCCCATATCGTCTTCTGCGCGAACCGCTGAACCGTGCCTACGAGGCGTGGTGCAAAAAGAACGGCGTCATTCTGGAAAAAGAGCCCAGCGCGGCGGACTGGATGCACTTCAGCCTGGATGCGCTTCGCGATGGGCTCGCCTATTACCGTTCGGAGCTGCGCAAAATCGGAGTGACCGCGCCGATCTCCCAGAATAACAACGGGCTGCCGATCATCACCGCAGGGGCGCGGCGCGACAACGATTATTTCGACATTCATTACTACTGGGCCCACCCGAATGCGGATGTCGGCTTCGGCTGGAACATGCATCCCCAATCTTCCCGCCTGGGCTCCTCCATTCAGGAATACTGGGAATCGCCGCTGATAACGGCGCGCCATCGCATTGCCGGAATGCCGTCCATGGTGACGGAGTATCACTACTGTGCGCCGAACATGTTTCGCTCGGAAGGCGGTGCAGTCGGCGGAGCATTTGCGGCATGGCAGGATTTCGACGGGATTTTCGATTTCGATTCCGTCAAATGGCGCAGCCGCTGGCCCGATGTCCTGAGCAATGGACAGAAAAACATTGACGCATTTGGAATCTTGTGGGATCCGGTCAATGTGTTCTCCCAGTACATTTTTACCTGTTTCTACCTCCGCGGAGACATTCGCCCCGCGAAAAACGAGCTCCATCTGAATCTCCCGGAAAGGCTCTGGGAGCATCCCGGTCTCAACAATCTATGGACCTACAATCCCCGGAATCTGGAAAAAGCCTATCCCCCTCCGGCCTATATCCGGCTGGGAGTGCTGGGAAAACTCTCGCTCCAGTTCAAAGAAGGGGAAAAAGCGGACAATGAATTTTCATACGAGGATTTTCTTACGCCGGAAGTTCAGAAAGATCCGGATTCACTCCTGCGGAAACTCGGCGGAATCGACAGCGACGGCTGGATTCGCACGCCGGGTGGACAAATCGCATTTCATCCGGCCCGGAATCTCTTCCGCGCCGTCTCCGAAAGGAGCGAAGCCCTGGTTCAGGACAGGAACATGGACAACGAGGGCTCCCTTCTCCGGGTAACCGGAAATACGACCTTCTCGACTGTCTTCGCCGGTTCTGCCGATCACAAGCCGCTGATGGAAAGCGGCCGGATCCTCATCCTTCACATCACCGATGTCAAACCCTCCCGGGACAAATGGGCGACGAAGGGCAATCAGCTCCTCCGTTACTGTCGTACTCAGCATGGGACAGGGACCTATCCGCACCTTCTCCGCATCGGTCAGGCGACGATCCGCCTGAAAACTCCTCTTGCAGAAAACGGCAAGCTCTACGCCGTCAGCCAGACGGGAAAACGCGTGGCCGAAATCCCGTTCCGGAAACTCGACGACGGACTCGAATTCACCGCCGACACCGGGCGGCAGGCGGGAATCATGGCGTACGAACTGG
>NZ_DBEXAY010000146.1:0-6117 GCF_048170485.1 Victivallis sp.
GATTGATGTTCCTCGGATCCTCCTGTTGTAATATTGCAGAAAATTCCACCTTTGCAAGGCCACTGGACTTTGCATGCAGATTAAACCCAAGTTTCCACGCTTTTGCGGAAGCGTGCGCTACCGAAACGCTGGGCGCTTACATTCAACGATCCGTATAATCCCCTGCCGTTTGCGGGGATGGAATGCTTTGACCGGGCGCGGCGGCTCTGGGAGCTGGCCGGGGTTCCGGAACGGGCGGCAATCCTGTATCACGGCATGGGACATGATGTTCCGCCTGCGATCCGACATTTCGCATACGAATTTCTTGAAGCGCACCTGGTTTCCAGCCGGGAGCGGAAAGAAACGGCTTTTCGAAAGTGAGTATGTTGCGTTTTCTCCGGAAGAGGGCATTCCCGCTTCAGAGTTGTTCCCCGCGGACGGAGGCGCTTCCGCCGGGAGGGGAAGTCCGTCGAAGGCCGGCGAGATGGAACCGGGCCACTATTCGCAGCTGTCCGTCTCTTCCGGCTCCGGCAGCAGTTTGAGCTGGACCTTGTCCACCCGCCGACCGTCGACCGCCTCCACCTTGAGTTCAATTCCGGCCTCGGGGAGCGTAATGGTCGCCCCCGGCGTCGGAATTGCATTCAGGCGGCCGAAGATCAGGCCGCCGATGGTGTCATACTCCTCCTCTTCGTTGGGAAGCGGACGGTCGATCAGTCGCGAAACTTCGTCGATTCGCATCGAACCGTCAATTCTCCACAGTTTTTCCCCGATCTCCTCCGCCTCTTCGCTGTAGTCGTCGTATTCGTCGTAGAGGCTGCCGACGATCTCTTCGAGCAGATCCTCCAAAGTCACGATGCCGGAGGTTCCGCTGAATTCGTCCAGAATGATCGCCATGCCCAGCTTCTTGCTTTGAAGATCCCGGAACAACCGGTTGGCGCGCATGGTTTCCGGCGCGAAATAGACCGGTTTCAGCAACCCTTTGATATCGGGCGCGGCGTTGCCGTTGAGCTTGGCGGTGAAATAATCGCGGAAGTGGAGCAGCCCGACGATCTTGTCGATATCGCCCTGATAGACCGGGACCCGGGAAAATCCGCACTCCATGAGGGTCTTCTCCACCTCATCCGGAGTTGCGTCAAGATTGAGGGAAACCACCTCGGTACGGTGGGTCATCACTTCGCCCGCAGTGGTGTTATTGAATTCAAACACATTCTCAATCATCCGCTTTTCGTCGCTTTCAATGGCCCCGTTTTCCTCTCCGATGTCGACCATCATGCGGATCTCCTCCTCGGTCACCTCCTGTTCGCTGGAGGGCTGGATTCCGAAGAGTTTCAGGAAGAAATTGACGGAAGCGTTCAACACCCAGACGAACGGGGCGGTGATTTTCGCCAGAAAGTCGATCGGACCGGCGACATGAAGGGCAATCCCCTCCGCGTACCGCAGACCGAGCTGTTTCGGGAGCAGTTCTCCGAATACCAGGGAGACGTAGGAGAGCAGGACGGTAATTGCCAGCACCACCAGCGCATCGAGTGTGGCGTGGCTGAGCAGGGTGAAGCCATGCTGTTCCAGCCAGAGGGTTACCGGATCGGAAAAGCTCTCCGCTGCGAACGCGCTGGCCATGAAGCCGGCAAACGTGACACCTACCTGGACTGTCGCCAGAAAACGTCCGGAATTCTCAACCAGTGCCGCGAGCCGCCGGCCGCGGCTGCCGCCTTCGCTGCCGAGCCGCCGTACCGTGGCCGGCTTGAGCGAGATCAATGCAACTTCCGACGAGGCGAAAAATGCATTCAGAGCGATCAGAAAAAGCAGAAACAACAACTGGAGAATCAATAAACCGCCGTCTTCCAAAGCCAATCCTTTTTGTTCGTGTTGTGCCTTCCGCATCCGCTTTCGGACGCCCGGGACAGGCAATTCCTATTAATATAATTCTGCTTTAGTGATTTGCAAATGTTCCCGAGCAAATACTTCCACGGTGGGAGACGCGGGCTTCGTCCCGGATCGTTCGGCCTTCCCGGTTCCGGAGCAAATTATGAAATCCGGGAGAGAAAGGCACGGAGAATCCCGCGCAAAGTGAAGTCTTCCGGCGCCGTCCGAATCCCGAGGGCTTCGGCGAAGAACGGGGCATCCCCCCCGGTGGCGACGATCGTCGGCCTTCGCGCTTTTCCGCAGGCGGGAAGCGAGGCGGAGAGCAGCTCCCGCATCAGACCGACTGCGCCGCGATCCACTCCGAAACGGATCGTTTCAACCGTGTTGCTGCCGGGGTGTTCCGGCAGTTGGGTGGAAAATGGAATTTCGGGAAGTTGCGCCGTACCGGCCGCGAGACTGCGGCGCATCATGGCGCGTCCGGGAGCGATCGCTCCACCGCGAAAAACGCCGTCCGCATCGACGATCTCCAGCGTCAGCGCGGTTCCGCAGTCCGCCGAGATGCCGGGAAGCGGAAACAGTTCCGCCAGGGCAAGGGCGTTGGCCACCCGGTCGGCGCCGAGAGTCGAGGCGTCCACCTGGGTGAAATCGACTCCGGCACGTTGGTTGTATGCCGAGAGGTACCAGATGTCGGTGTCCGCAAAGCGCTTGCGAATTGCGGGAACCACTGTGGCGGCGGCGATCGGCATTCCCGCCGGCAGCAGTTCCGGCTTCAGTTCCGCAGTCGGAATTCGCGGCAGCAATTCGATGGCGTTGCCGCTCCAGACGCCGGGTTGTGCGAAGGTGTTGCCGATGTTGATCAGGAGAAGTTCCATATTCCGTTCCGGATTTTACAGAAAATGGCGCAGTTCGGGGCGGAGACCGACTGCTTTGAGCAATTCCTTGATCCGCTGCGCCTGGTTTGCCGCGCAGACCAGCGTCACATCGCGGGTCTGCACAATGACCAGGTTGTCGACGCCGATTGCGGCGATCAGGTGGTCGGGGCTGCCTGAAACCACCAGGTTGCGGGAATCCACCGCGGCGAAGAGTCCATCGGCGACATTGCCGTCGGCATCGGTGGCGAAATGGTTCCGCAGCGACGTCCAGCTCCCGACGTCGTCCCAGTCGAACCGGCTCTCCGCCACTGCGATGAACCGGGCGTGTTCCATGACCGCGTAATCAATCGAAATTTTAGGTTGATTCCGGAAGAGTTCCGGAAGTTCCTGCTCAAAAGTTCCGGCTGCAATCGTTTCGCCGATCTGGGTGCAGAACCGTTCCAGTCCGGGCGCCTGGCGGCGGAATTCCGCCCGCAGCGCCCCGACCTGTCAGAGAAAGATTCCGCTGTTCCAGCGGTAGTCTCCGGAGGCGAGGAAACGTTCGGCGGTCTCCCGGTCCGGTTTCTCCCGGAAACCGTGCCCGGAGAAAGCGACGGCCGGCCCCGTCGGAGTCCGGCCGGCCTGAAAAGCGGGAGAAATCAGCCTCCCATGCCCTCGATCAGCTTGACCAGCGGCAGGAAGAGTGCGATCACGATGGTACCGACGACCACGGCCAGGCCGACGATCATCAATGGTTCGATCATGCTGGTCAGAGCGCTCACGGCGTTGTCGACCTCTTCGTCGTAGGTGTTGGCAACCTTGTCGAGCATTTCCGGCAGCTTACCGGTCTCTTCGCCCACCTCCACCATACTGATCACCATTTCCGGGAAGATCTTGGTCGCGCTGAGCGGCGCGGCGATGCCTTCGCCCTCCTTGACCGCGTCGTGCACTTTCTGAATCGCAGTGGAGACCACCTCATTGCCCGCGGTTTCCCGGACAATCGCCAGCGCGGAGAGCACCGGTACGCCCGAAGCCATCAGCGTGCCGAGCGTACGTCCAAACCGGGAGATCGCCGTCTTGGCGATGATCGGTCCGAAAAGAGGCATATTGTACTTGCACCAGTCCACCCCCCCACTTGCCGATCGGAATCATGACGGTGATTTTGTAGAGCACAATCACCGCGACGATTCCAATGACGAATTTCCACCACTCCGTCATCAGGGAGTTGCTGAAGTTCATTACGAAGAGCGTGATGGCCGGCATCGGCGTTTCGGGACCGAGCAGGTCCTTGAAGATTGTCTGGAATTTCGGGACGATGAAGACCATCAAACCGATAATCGCGAGGATGGCGATGCTCAGCACCACGCACGGATAAATCATCGCGGACTTGACCTTGCCGGAAATCCGGGCCGCTTTTTCCATAAAACCGGCCAGACGGTCGAGGATGACCTCCATCGCACCCGACGCTTCTCCGGCGCGCACCATGTTCAGATAGAGTTTGTCGAAGGAGCGGGGATTCTGTGCCAGCGCCTCCGCGAAAGTGGCTCCGCCCTCGACGGTGTCCGCGGTTTTGCCGAGAATGATCTTGACCGCCGGATTTTTCGCCTGCTTTTCCAGCGTCCGCAAAGAGCGGATCAGCGGCAGTCCCGCGGAGAGCAGGATCGCCAGCTGCCGGGTGACAACGGTCAGCTCCTTGCGCGGAATCACCGTCGCGCCGATGTTGATGTTGAAACCGCCGCCTTTTTTGTTCTTTTTTTTCTTGGCGGCTGCGGTGGCGGCTTTCTTGACAGCCTCCGATTCAATCAGCTTGATCTGGGTCGGAAACAATCCCTTGGATTTCAGCTGATTGCTTACGATCTCCTCACTGGCGGCATTGATCTTGCCTCGCTGCTCTCTGCCGTTGCCGTCCATCGCGATGTATGAATATTGCGGCATTTTTCACTTCTCCGAGTTGAGTTGACTCTGAATCGTCATTTATTTCCAGAAATCCGGCCGGGCCGACCGATTACGTGTAGCGGACCACCTCGTCGATGGTCGACTCTCCATTCAGCACGGCGAGAATTCCGTCTTCACGCAACGTACGCATTCCCATCTCCCGGGCCTTGTCCCGGAGCACGGAAGAGGGGGCGCCGTTGTTGATCAGTTCGCGAATTTCGTTATCCACCACCAGCAGTTCGGTCAGAGCCTTCCGTCCTTTGTAACCGGTGTGGTTGCAGGTCGGGCACCCCTTGCCGATGTAGAATTTGCGGTCACCCACCATCTCCCGGGTGATGCCGAGCCGCGCCAGATCCTCGTCGGTCGGCACATAGGCGCTGCGGCAGTTCCGGCAGACCCGGCGGATCAGTCGCTGGCCGAGAACGCCCACCAGCGAAGAGCAGATCAGGAACGGCTCCACCCCCATATCCACCAGTCGGGTCACCGTGCTGGCGGCGTCGTTGGTGTGCAGCGTGCTGAACACGAAGTGGCCGGTCAGCGACGCCTCGATCGCAGTCTGGGCGGTTTCGAAGTCGCGGATCTCACCGACCCGGATCCGGTCGGGGTCCTGCCGGAGGAAGGCGCGCAGCGCACGGTGGAAGGTCATGCCGACCGCGTCGTTGATCGGCACCTGGATCAGCCCCTCGATTTCATATTCGACGGGGTCTTCCGCGGTCAGCAGCTTGTCGCTGATCACGTTGACCTCGCGCAGCGCGGAGTAGAGCGTGGTGGTTTTACCGGAACCGGTCGGCCCGGTCACCAGGAGAATGCCGTTCGGCAGGTGGATCAGTTCGCGAAGCTTCTCCAGCACCTCCTTGCCGATGCCGAGGGAGTCGAGCTCCAGGTTGACCACCGAGCGGTCGAGCACGCGGAGCACCACCGATTCGCCGTAACTGGTCGGCAGACAGGAGACGCGCAGGTCGACCGGTTTGCCGTTGACCTTCATCTGGATACGGCCGTCCTGCGGGCGGCGGCGTTCGGAGATGTTCAGTCCGGAAACGATCTTGACGCGGCTGATCACCGGAATTGCCAGACTCTTGGGCGGCTGGGGCATTTCGTAGAGAGCGCCGTCCACACGGTAGCGGATCCGGAAGTTCTTTTCGAAAGGTTCGAAGTGGATGTCCGACGCCTTGTCCTTGACCGCCTGGCGGATCACCACGTCCACGAATTTGACGATCGGCGCGTCGTTGGCGCGCTCCTCGTCGCTGCGTTTGTCGTCCTCGAGTTTGGCCTCCTTGCCGATTTCAGCGAGGATGTCCGCGACGGTGTCGGCCTCTTCCGGATAGTAGCGTTCCAGTTCCGGATCGAAGGTGTCGGGGTCCACCGCCACCGGCAGAATGTTCCGCCCGGTGATGAAGCGGAGCGCCTCGACGGTCTGGTAATCGAGCGGCGAGCGCATCGCCAGGTCGATGTCGGTTTCATCGGCGCGGAGCGGGATCACCCCGTAGTT
>NZ_DBEXAY010000147.1:0-9838 GCF_048170485.1 Victivallis sp.
GATTGATGTTCCTCGGATCCTCCTGTTGTAATATTGCAGAAAATTCCACCTTTGCAAGGCCACTGGACTTTGCATGCAGATTAAACCCAAGTTTCCACGCTTTTGCGGAAGCGTGCGCTACCGAAACGCTGGGCGCATACACGAGGGCGCCGCACTCCGGGCAGCGCAGTTCCCGTTCGGCGGCGACGGCGAGCGACGGTGCGAGCCGGTGGCCGTTGGGGCAGCGGTGACAGGCCAGCCGGGAGAACATCAGCCGGATGCTGTTGAGCAGTTCGGTCCCGGTGCCGAAGGTGCTGCGGATTCCGGGGACGCCGGGGCGCTGGTGGAGCGCGAGGGCGGCCGGAACGTAGAGCACCTCATCGACATCGGCCTTCGCCGCCTGAGTCATCCGGCGTCGGGTGTAGGTTGAAAGCGCTTCCAGGTAGCGGCGGGATCCCTCCGCATAAAGAACGCCGAGCGCCAGTGAGGACTTGCCGGAGCCAGAGACTCCGGCGATGCCGACGATCTGGTTGAGCGGCACATTCACATCGATGTTCTTGAGGTTGTGGACGCGTGCGCCGCGGACTTCGATATGATCCTTCATCGGGAGAGAACTCTTCTTCGCAATCGTTTCGTGTCGTTTTCTTATTATAGCACGTAACGACGAAGATTTCGCCCCTGTCGTCGGTGGAATTCCAGAAAAAGCGGATTTTCTCTCTATGGATGGTGTCGCTGGAGAATGCCGGGCGGCATCCTGTTTGAACCGATTGCCG
This sequence comes from Victivallis sp., assembly GCF_048170485.1. Lineage (NCBI taxonomy): Bacteria > Pseudomonadati > Lentisphaerota > Lentisphaeria > Victivallales > Victivallaceae > Victivallis > Victivallis sp. Next base: position 753 of record NZ_DBEXAY010000147.1, read on the forward strand.
TGGAATGGCGGTGCTGCGGAAACAGACTGAAAGGGCGGATCTGTTTGTTCTGCAAGACATTTTTTCTGTTTCTATTCAGACGCTTCATCGTCAACCGGGACCGTCAGCAGATTGGTCAAGACCAGATTACGGGTATATTCCTGCCCGGATTCATAATAAACGGGTGGGGTTTCCGGATTCGCGTTGATGACGCCGTCAATAATGGAATCCGCCAGAGATCCAACGATTGTAACCGCCCGATGTGCATGGGATTGGATGTTGCGGATCTGTAGAAAGGCTGTATCTCCCAGCGGTGCGATGCCGCCCCAGGCTGCAACCCGGTCGCCGATGCGGACGGCGGCATTGTTTCTGCAATTCTCCGGAGAGTTGTCGATCACTCCATCCAGGAGAACGTGATGGATGCGGATCCCGGAGGCATTCAGAAAGCGCACGATCTGATGACCGCCGGCTGAGTGCCCGATCACATTTCGGATTATAATATGGCAAAGATCGTTGTCCCGTTCATTTTTCTCCGTCGAAGTTACTTCGCTTCCCGGGACTTCCGGAGCAGCATCGCTTCGGATTGCGGTCATTGCCAGCAGATCATCTCCGGTGGCTCCGGAAATGTTTTCCACCAGAATTCTGCGGCATCCACGCCGAAGATCGAGGCCGTCCTGATTTAGCAGCGGCTCTTTTTTCCCGTCGATCCATTTCCAACCGCGAGAGTGAAATGTCATATCGCGGATCACTCCGTCAGAACAATACTCCAGCGACATCGCCCAACTGTGGGAATCTCGTATCGTTATACCGGAAATCGTAAAGTTTTGTACTTTTGCCAGCAGAATGCCGATGTTGCGCCAGTCCCCGCGGGGATTTTCTCCCGGTCTGCCGGAGTCGGTGCCGAAGGTTCGAACGCCGAGAGTCTTGGCGGCATCTCCGGAGGCTCGGGGATGATCCGCCCCCTCAAGGCGTGCGTCCCCTGTTCCGATGATGCGGAGGTTGGAGATGGGAGAGATTTCCCGGATACCCAGACCGCAGTTGGCACTGCGGATCAGGTTGTCCCGGGCGGAATCCGCCAGCTTGATCCGGCAGTTTTCCAGCAGCAGTGTGAGATTGGCTGGAACCAGGATCGCTCGGTCAAGCAGCCAGAAATCACGGGAAGATGTCTCATCCGGACGACGTGGGGGAATATGTACAATACCGGCTCCTCCGGAGGCGCTGGCGATTGCCTGTTCAATCTTTTCACTGTCTGTGCCGCGGAACTGATTGGGATCCGTATGATTTTTTCCCATTCTGACAAATTCTCCTGCCTTCAAAAACTTTCAGCCCGGAAAGGATACCCGCCTCTCCTTGATATTGTGCAGAAAGAGGCGGCAAACTGGTGATAGCTGCGGGATCACTGCGCAACCAGCTCAAAGAACGGCGTGGGACCTTCCGGCAGTTCCGACGTATCCAATGTCAGCTCCAGCCTTCCGTTATTGACGGGAACCGGGATCGGCGTTCGCCGTGTTCCATTGATGTTCAAAGGATAACAGAGATATTTCCTGCCGGAGAGCTCTGCTGACAGTGACACTCGGCCGGTCTGCATCAGTCCGCGGGTTTCTCCGATGTTGACCAGAGTTTCACGGTCGCCTTCCAGATGCATGCCGTTGTTCGCCATCTGGGTGGAGAAGATCAGAACCATGCGCCGGGAGTTCCTCAGCGGAACATTGTCGATCGCGGTGAGACCGATCAGCGCATCCACACTGGAATCCTTGACTTCCAGAATCCCCAGCCGTTCCTTTGTATGCGCTGTAAGTGAAACCGCTTCGGTTTTTTCCGTCACTACCTTGATCAGTTTTTCCTTGGCCCGCAGAGTGATTTCTCCGGTATCACTCTGAAAAACACCCCGGGCCGGATCGCTGATGTTGTCGTGCGGCAGAATTTTGCGCTGCTTCAGCTCTTGCAGGATTTTGGGCCAGGAAAAGTTGCTGTCGGCAGCGTCGGTATACTTTGCATAGAGCCGATGCATGGTGACCTGCATCGGCTTGCCGGATGGAGTGAGCATCAAGTGGGGCGCGTCCGGTTCCGGAATCTCCGCGAAGCGCGGAAGGCCCGGATGGGCCGTCGCAAAGCCGGTGAGCAGCGCCAGCTTGCTCTGTTCACCGGGAATACCCTTCTGATAGTTGGCGGGAATCGCCAGTACCACCCGGTGCGGAGAGGTTTTCACATCGCCCCGGCGGAACAGCATGGCGGCCAGAAACTCTCCTGCCCGCGCCACCGGTGAGTCGGAAACTTCAAAGTTCCGAATGAGATTGTAGGGGCGTTCCAGCTCCACCGTATCGGAGTGGATCATGAGGCCGGAGTATCCGTTCAACGCCGCATACGCGGTGAAGGCCAGCGGCAGTTCATGTTGATACGGATTCCAGAAACAGTGGTTGTATTCCCCCACCCACATGGGGAAGCCGTAGAGACGCTGGTTGTTGAGGCCGCGGAATGCCGGTGTCTGCTCTGCAACGGAGCTGTCGCTGATGCACTTCGAGCCTCGGTTAAGCAGGTTTGAGGGATGTGCGTAATAGTTGTGGGAATCCACCATCGGCAGCTCCGTCCAGATGGCACGGGAGTAGAACAGCGATGAGGTCGGATTGTTCGCCACCAGTCCACGATAGCCGAAGGAGCGGCAGGTGGTTAGATAGAAGCGATGGGTTTCCCGGATGCATTCGTAACAGAATTCGTTGTAGTCCTGACGAAGCGAGCGGATCTGGAAGGGCAGGGGTGGATGAGCGAGTTTGCCGCCCCGGAGAGCTTCGGGCAGGGCGGAGTCAGGTTTTCCCGCATACTTTTTCTGCAGAAATTCGCTCCAGCGTTTTCGGAAGAATGCGGCCTCTTCCGGATATTTTTTCTCAAAATCCGCCGGAATCAGAATGAAGCCGTAGTACTGCTCGTTGAAACACTCCCATATCGCGATTGTGGGTTCATCTTTCCACGCCGCATTGGTATAGGGGTTGACGTGATTCATGATCTCTCCGGTGATGGTCCGGAAGGCATCCCGCTCCCGGGGATGTCCTAGATACATCATTAATTTGCTGAGAGAGGTATTGACTTTTTCATGCGGTTTGCGGAAAAGGGAACTGAACATCAGCGGAAATTCGATGTAGATCCCCTGTTTTTTCAGCTCCGCCACCATTTTGTCGAGACGGTCCATCGACGCGGCGGGAATTTCCAGACCCTTTTTGCTCTTTCGCATACCCCATTCGTCGAATGCACTCAGCCGGATGGCGTTGTATCCCTGTCTGCGTACGGCTTCCGCCCAGCTACCGACATTTCTGTCGAACTCTTCCCGGCTGCCGTGCAGCCAGGGATATCGCCAGGAAAAGGCGGGATGGGTTCCCTGAAACCGCAGCGGTGTCGCATCGCCGTTTTCAAAACGCAGAATACCGTTTTTTCCGGCAACAACGCGGCCGTATTTTCCGGCGGGAGTATGATTCAGCGCGGAGAGGTCCAGCGCCGAATTTTCCGCAATGACAATCTGTTTCATCGGCATGTGCTGCCACTCTTTCCCTTCGCGGAAAATGATTTCCGGACGGGGCGGCTCCGGTGTGCCGTAGAAGAAGCGCCATCCCCAGGTACCGGCGAGCAGTTGAATTGCGATGACGTTTTTCCCTTTGCGCAACGGCAGCAGGAATGGATGGTTGGAGGGGGAGTAGTTGGAGGTACGGTTCCCGCCGGGCAAGGTCGTGTAAACCTGTTTCCCGTTGCAGTAGAATGTGAACCAGTAGTCCGCCGCAGTGCCGATCAGAAGTTCCTGATCGACAGGGCTTTCAATCTCCTGATAGAGCATGGCGGGGGACCGGGTGGAGAACTCCTTTCCCGGCACAGTCAGTACCTTCGTCGGCTGATTCCGGAATTTTCTGGCAACGCAGCTTACCGGGGTGACGGCTTTGCCCGCGGCATCTGTCAGCGTCGCCGGAATTTTCCCGGGATCCACAGGAGGAAGCGCATAGGGGAAGACGATCCAGCGGTCCTGAAACGGCGGCGGCGGCATCTTACGATAGTCCAGTTCTTTCAGGCTGATTTCCTGTAGATTGACACTGACATTCCAATTACGACCGGTCTCCAGCTGAAATGTCCCGCCTTCCGGATATTCCGTTCCGTCATAAGCAAAGATGTGAGAAAAAGATTCATCCCGTTTTGTCATATGAAAATCACGGGAGTAATCCGGCGTACTGTTCCGGGGAACCGTTTGCGTGTAGCGGATGGAGAAATCTACCCATCCGGTGGTTGTCGCCCGGAGTTTGAAGAGATACACGCTCCTCTTCTTCAGCCGGACATTTTGAAAAAGCAGATGGCTTTCCCGTCCCGCCGGGGGACGTTGCCCTTTGCCGAAGGAGACATTGAGACCACCATCCGGGTTGGGCGTGAATGGAGTTTTCTGCGTATCGCCCGGCCGGGTAAAGACCGACCAGTGCTTGAGCCCCTCCTGAAAGGTTCCATCGGTCAGCAGTTCAGCATGAAGCAAGGTAAAAACGGATAAAAAGCTGCAAAATATCGAAAGTGACTTCATCCTCAATCTCCCGGCTGGATATTTTTATTGTCGATAAGCTGTTGCATCAAGTCAATAGCTCCTGCTTCTCCGATTCTGTCGGTTCGGATTGCCGCGACATGGCCGTCGAACCAGATGAGGTTGCAGCGCTGGTGATGGACGGGGCCGGCGTTTCCGAAGGCGGAGTTGTTGCTGTATTTGTACCAGATCCGGTAGAAACCGCCATTGTTGATGCCGACATTACCTTGGCCGCCGATATAGGTTTCGGCGAACCACATTTTTCTTGCCGGATTGCGGACTTTGCCGTCTTTTTCGCCGGTGATCTGCAGGTTGGCGCCGTAGTCGGGAAAATTCCAGTGAAGCTCATCCCCGACGGAACCGATTTCCTCCACTGTTTTCTTCTTGCGCCACACTTCCCGGTCGTACCAGCTGTCCCGTTCCGGGCAGGCGTACAGCTTGGGTTGAACATAGTTGTCGTTTACCAGGCGATATGTCCATAATTGAGTTACTGCCGGAAAATAGGCGGTGAGAATTGTATGGTCTAATTTGTAATGCATGGCGCCCAGAGAAAGTTGCTTCATCTGGTTGATGCAGTTGACTTCTCGCGCTTTTGAACGCGCCTGGTTCAACGCCGGAAGCAGCAAGGCTGCAAGAATGGCGATAATCGCAATAACTATACGAAGTTCAATCAATGTAAATGATATTTTCATTCGGACGAAAAACACATGCCTGGTACTGGAGAAGATTTTCCAATTTCGTTTCATGCTGCCTCCTTTGAGGTTGAGATGAATTATATTGTATCTGGGAACGGCATCTTTTGTATGGATTGGCGGGAAATTTGGAACGGCTTCCGGGGCTGATGCGGAAGCCGTTTCGTAGACTCCCGTACAATCAGTGTCATTGGAACCTTTACTACAGCAGGGTGTGTTCCCGGATGGCAGATCATATTCAAGAGCAGTGCGCAGGCTTCTCGAACCAGGGCCCGGTTGTCGAAGGAGGCCGTGGTCAGCGGAACCGTGGAACCGTAGAAGAACTCCTGATTTTCCAGTCCGGCCACACCGATGTCAGCCGGAACTTCAACACCTTTTTTCGACAGTTCCCGAATCACCTCTACCGCCAGAAGATCGTTGGGAATGAACAACGCATCCGGACGCTGTGCCGACGACATCAGCTCCCAGAGATGGTTTTTCGTTTGCGGATTTTTGATATTCCATAACAAAGGAGGAAGCGTCGGCAGTCCGGCGGCTTTCATCGTGTCATAATAGGCCTGGAGTCGAGGCGCGAAGCTCGCCTGGTTGAATTCATTGACGTCGATTGTCACAGCGCCGATGCGGCGATAGTCGCAACGGAGCAGATGGCGCATCACATCGCAGCTGCCCTGATAAAAATCCGGAATTACGCTCGGCATTCCTTTGTGATCGCCGAGACTGGAGATGAAGACGCAGGGAATTTTTCTGGCGATCAGCTCGTTTTGCATCGGCGTGCGCAATGTGATCAGCGCCCCGGCAAGCTGGTTCATCTGGTCGGTGGAAAGAGATTCCTCTTCATTCAAGGCGAGGTCCACGAAGCCGGCTTCCCGGACGATGCGCTGAAAACAACTGTAGCGGAGAAGATCTTGCGGGGTGAGCTGCGAACTCTCCTGACAGTCCGAGATGTAGACGATCAGTTTTTTCTCCATTTTGCTTCTGGCGTCGCCGGTCACGAAGATGCCGTTCCCCTTGGCGGTTTCCAGATAACCGGAATTCTTCAACGACTGCACGGCCCGGAAGGCGATCACGTAGCTGCAACCGAACTCGCGGCTCAGCTCCCGGAGCGACGGAAGTTTTTCGCCCGGAGCGTATTGCCCGCTTTTCAACTGTTGGAGAATCCCTTCTTCCACCTGTCGGACCAGCATGAAAACCTCACTATGCAAGGAGTATATTTGCGTATATCACTTGATGGCAATATACAGTTGTTTTTCAGGAAATCAATCCTGCAGTTGAAAAAAAGAAAGATTTTTTCTCTGTCGAAAAGGAGGTGACACAAAGAAACGTCGACAAGAAGAGAGTAGGAATACCAAGATGACAGGCGGCCGGAAGGAGTTTGCGATTGTACACTCTCGCGATGTTGTGGAAAATCCTGTCCGGAAAATTGTTTTTTCGAAGAGCGGCAGTATATTACAGAAAAGTCCGGAATCAGCAGACAGGAAAGATGGGAGCAGGAGCGCCTCCGGTTGCGGGTATCGAAAATTCCGGACATCCCGCAGGCCACCTGACTCGCCGCCGACACGCAACATTCATCATACAGACTATGAACTCCATCCTTGACCGTTTTTTTCACTACTCCTCCATGGGCAGTTCCCTCAGAACGGAAACCATCGCCGGACTCTCCACGTTCGCGGCGATGGCATACATCATCTGCATTCAGCCGGCGCTCTTTTCCGGACAGATGACGGGGACCGCGACCGGAATGCCGTTCGGCGCACTGGTCACGACGACCTGCATCGCCTCCGCCTTCGGGTCGATCCTGATGGGCCTGCTCTCGAACTATCCGATCGGACTCGCACCGGGGATGGGGACGAATTTCTTTGTCATGTTCAGCGTCATGGCCGCCTGTGCCGCTGTCACCGGCGGAAAACTCGGAGATCCGGTTGTCTGGCAGACCACGATGGGGGTTGTGCTGATTTCCGGCATTCTCTTTCTGATCATCTCGTTCACGAAACTGCGGCAGATGATGCTCCGTTCGCTGAGTCCTTCCCTGAGAATCGCCATTGTAGGAGGAATCGGTCTCTTCATCGCGCTGGTCGGGCTGAAAAACGGCGGCATCATCGCCGTGGAAAACAATCTGATGACGCTGAAGACCTCCATCGCGGACCCGCCATCGCTGATCTTCTTTGCCGGCGTGCTCACGATTACAGCCCTGCAGCATTTCAAAGTGCGCGGCAGCATCCTGATCGGCATCCTTGTCTCGGCGCTGGTGGCGTTTCTGTGCGGAAAGATCTCGTTTCACGGCGTCGTCGGGCTTCCGGCTGATCCGATGCCTCTGGTATTCAAAGCGGATGTCGCCACGGTCTTCCGCCACCTGCTCGAACTGCTGCCCCTGATTTTTCTCTGCTTCTTCATGGATATGTTCGATACGATGGGGACGGTTCTCGGTGTCGCGACGAGCGCAAAGCTGCTGAATAAAAACAACGAAATCGACCGGATTGAGCGGATTTTCGCCGCCGATGCGACCGCGACCGTCGCGGGGGCTCTCTGCGGCCAGAGCACCGTCACCTCCTATCTGGAGAGCGCCGCGGGCGCGGAGGCCGGCGGGAAGACCGGTCTCACGGCCATCGTGATCGGCATCTGCTTTCTGCTGGCGATGTTTTTCAGCCCGGTCATCACGGCGGTTGCAGGATATCCTCCGGTCACCTCCGGCGCTCTGGTCGTCGTGGGGGCGATGATGATGCGTTCCGTTTCGGAGATCCATTGGGACGACTGCACCGAAGGGATTCCCGCCTTTCTCATTTTCGCCGGCATTCCGTTCAGCAACAGCATCATCGGCGGGGTTTCCGTCGGGATCATTCTTTACCCGTTCCTGAAAACATGCTGCGGAAAAATCCGTGAACTCAACTGGTTCATCTGGCTTGCCGCCGCCTTTCTGATTCTGTATCTCATCCTGCTCAACGGCAAATGACATCACCGGGGGAGGGGGACGTTTTTCTCCGCTTCTCCCCGGCGTGGAAACCAAAATTTTTCGACCTCCTGCCGTTTGCATTTCGTTTGTGCATTGATTTTCAAGCACTTTGACGGGAAAAATCTTCGGGCGCACTGTCAGATCTGCCAGAATTCCTGGCGATATATGCGCGGGGATACGCCGTAGTATTTCTTGAAGAGATGAGAGAAGTGATACATATCCTCAAATCCAATTTCCGCGGCAATTTCCCGTACCTGTTTTTCCGTCATGCGCAGATCCATGGCCGCCTTCTCCAGTTTCTGCTGAAGGATGAAGTGCTGGGGAGAGCTGCCGGTGAATTTCCGGAATATCCGCCGAAAATGCGACAGTGAAATATTCATTTTCGCCGCTTCCCGTTCGAAATTCCACTCTTTCTGTAAATCGAGGTTCATTCTTTTTACAAGTTCCTCCAGCTGACGGCTCTGGTGGATGAAGGGAAGTTGATGACGCTGCAACTGAAGTTGCAGGTCCAGCAGAATGTTCTCCAGAAGATTTACTGTTTCCGGGTAACGGTTTTCCTCGCGCAGCCGAATTAAGGTTAACAGATTTTCCCGGAATGCGTGCACATGCTCCGGTATGACCGGCGGCATCTCCACATCGATCAAGCCGTGACGGCAATACTCTTTCGCCCGGACTCCGGTGAAACAGAAATAGAGAAAGTCATGGCGCTCCCGATCGATAAGATCATATTCAAAAAACGCTCCGGGATGTGTGAGAAAGCAGACCGGGCCGTCGAAGTTATATTCGCGCCTGTGATTGATCCGCAGATGCACTCTGCCGCAGAGGTTGAACTGAAGTCCGAAATAGAGCGGCGTGTGTGCCCGGTGATGACCGTAGGGAACTTTCCCTGCCGCCGGGAATGTCAATCCGTCGAAGAAATCCATTTCTT
>NZ_DBEXAY010000148.1:0-2533 GCF_048170485.1 Victivallis sp.
GGAGACCGCCCGCTATCAGCAGGAGAAGATGCTGCTCACCCCTCCCGGTACCATCATCGAACGGTTTATCGAGGTGCATGACGGCTTTCCCACGCACGCCACCGGAATCGTCGGTCAAAATGCCGGGCGGGCGTTCCGTTCGATCCTGTTCTTCTCGCAGGGTATGCCCTCGATCCTCCACGGCGCGGACAAGGGGATCGGCACATTACTCGCCCGGCTCAACGACATCCGCAGCGCCCTGCCTGAAATGCGGCGCGGCAAAGTCGACTACCTGGCGGTAAAAAGCACCCCGGGGGTGTTCGCTCCACTGCACGTCATGAAACGGGCCGCCACCGTCGCCGCGGTCAGCCTCTTCGGCCATCCCCGTGAAGTGACGTTCCAGATTCCGGTGGAAAAAATGGGATTCGATTCCGGAGAAAAGGTGGTCGTCTATGAACTGCAGAGCGGCCGGAAACTCGGCGAAGGGCCGCTGAACTCATTTGCGACCTTCACCCATACGATTCCGGCATTCGGGGAGGCGGTGTTCGCCTTCCGGCCGGCGGGCACCCCGGCGCCGCTGCCGCCCCTGCGGGAAAAGAAATTCGCTCCGGTTCAGACGGCAGCCCGGCACGTCGAAGAGACGCCGGACCGGCTGATCGTCCGCGGCGGCTGGGAGTTCGAAGTCGACCGCAAAACCGGTCTGCCGCTGCGCTTCGGGCCGTATATCGGCGCAGGCCGCCTGTTCGGCGATTCGCCGCAGAAAGCGGAGATACAGTCGCTCCGCCATCGCGTCGACGGAAAAACGATCGTCATCACGGCGAAACTCGCCTCCGGCATGGAGCTGGTCTACACATTGAACGGCAACGAATTGAACATCAGATCGACACTGCTGAACTGCCGCCCGACGGAGCGCAGCGCCTTCGTCCTCCCGCTCGTATCGATCGACCGTTACCGGGTGTATTCCGCCGAAGGAGTGGTGGAGGACCGCTTCGACCCGGCGGCGATCAGCGACCGGGTATTCGGTGCTCTGCCGATGTCCGCCTGCTCCTATCGTCCATTTTTGAGCCCGATACTCTGGCAGAGCATCACCAAACCGCTGGACTGGAATCGGCCTCTTCTGCGCCTCTGGAACGATGACGGCGGCGTGGAGATCGTGGACAATCTGCCGCTCTCCGACCGGAACGACGGCGCCGCGCTGTGGGAACAGCTCCCCGGCAAGGCGAAGACGCCGCACTTCGTCGCGTTTCATGTGCAGCCCGGCCCGTTGAGCCTGGCGGACAATCGTTCGCCCCGGGTGGTGGATTTCACCATCCGCCCGGCGGGAAACACGGTTGCCACCGGAAATCCCGCTCCGGCAGCGGTAAAGATCACACACGGCAGTTACCGCTGGCTGGTCCAGACTCCTCACTATCGGGCGGTCATCGACCGCAACGGCGGCGGACTGCGACAGTTCGCCGACACGAAGGGAACGGTCATCGTGCGCAATCAGGATGTCGTTTTACTCAACGGCAGCGAAACGGTTCCGGACGGGCGCGCCTCGCTCGACCCGGATACCGGCAGCCGCTGCTATCTGCGGAACGGCAAACCGTATCTGCGGATCGCCTCCGCGCTGCGGACGATGGAGAACAACGGGCTGCTCACACCGTATGTCTGGAGCGTCACCGAATATGAGTTCGGTGAGGGGCCGGCATTGCGGCAGACCGTTTCGGTCACCTCCGACGCGCCGACCGTGCATGCGCAGCACTACTCGGTAAGACTCCTGAAAGCGCCCCGGGTGTTCTACCGGAGCGACCGTGAGAAGAGCGCCATCCCCCTCGTCTGCGGCCGCTGGAACCGCATCGGCCGGGAATATTCCGCCGACGGCGTGAAACCCTTCTCCGTATCCTCCGGTCAGGCCATCGAGGAAGTCCCTGTGCAGCAGATACTCTCCGGCTATCTCTCCGGTCTGGAAAAACCGTTGCTGCTGCCGGTCATGTCGCAGATTCCGGGCAACTACCACGTATTATGGTATGATCACGGCGCTCTGATTCCCGGGCATAAGACTCCAGTTGGCTATCGTCTCAACGTCCCCGGCTGGGTCAACATTGGTCCCTCCCGCCGCCTCGCTCCCGGGAAGTACCGCGTCAGCAGCCGTTTTCGCTCAGAACTGTCCCGGAAAGGCGAAGGCCGTTTCTGGATCGAACTCCGGATTGAATTTCTGAGGAACGGCAAGATGGTCCGTCTGGCGAAACGCACGGAAATTTCGCAAGGCACCACAGACTGGACCGAACTTGCCGAAATCTTCACCATCCCGGCTGACATCGAGAATCCCTGCCGGATTATAATCGCCGGGGTGTTCGACGGCGATGGGGAAGGCACACTCTTCGTCGACGTCCCGGAGATCACTCCGCTATCGGAACCGACAGCTTCTCTTCGGCAGGACGCGGGCATTCCGGAGGTGACGGAGGAATTGCTGCAACGTGCCGTCGTCTCCTTCGGCAACCGGGAGCGGCTGAACCGCTTCTTCGAAAAGGCCGAACGCGGCGAGTCGCTGACCGTCGGCGTGCTCGGCGGC